>JBDTMW010000006.1:0-22642 GCA_039934065.1 Actinomycetota bacterium
GTCTCGGTGCGTTGCCAGTCGATCAGGTCGTCAGGAATCTCATCGAGGAAGCGCGACGCCGGGTTGTACTGCGGTGCACCCCAGCCCGCCCGCACGATCGCCCTTGACAGGTGCAGCCGCTCGCGGGCTCGGGTGACCCCGACATAGGCCAGGCGCCGTTCCTCCTCGAGCTCCTTGGCATCGCCCAGCGAGCGCCGGTGCGGGAAGGTGCCGTCCTCCATACCGGTGAGGAACACGACCGGAAACTCCAGACCTTTGGCCGTGTGCAGGGTCATCAGCGTCACCACGCCGTTGTCGTTCGCCTCGTCAGAGCCATCAGGGATCTCGTCGGCATCGGCCACCAGTGAGACCCGTTCGAGGAAGTCCTGGAGCGAGCCCTGCGGTTCGGACTCGTCGAACTCGCGTCCGACGGCCACCAGCTCGACGAGGTTCTCGACCCGGGTCTCGTCCTGGGGATCCAGACTTGCGCGCAGCTCGGCGAGATAGCCGGTCTGCTCGACGACAGCCTCGATCAGGTCCCCGACCCCCGAGCCGCCCTCGTGCACAGTTTGCAGGGCTTCGAGCAGGGACGTGAACGTGGCGATCGCCTTCACGGACCGGGTCGCGATGCCTGGCGCGTCCTGCGGGCGACCCAATGCGGCGACGAACGGGATCCGCTCGCGCTCGGCGAGCTGCGCGATACAGGCCTCAGCCCTGTCTCCGATACCCCGTTTGGGGACGTTCAGGATGCGTCGCAGGTTGACGGTGTCGGTGGGGTTGGAGATGACCCGCAGGTAGGCGAGCGCGTCCTTGACCTCTCGGCGCTCGTAGAAACGAGTCCCGCCAACAACCTTGTAGGGCAGGCCAACCCGGACGAAGACCTCTTCAACAGCGCGCGACTGGGCGTTGGTTCGATAGAAGACGGCCACGTCCTTGGGCTTGACGCCGAACTCGTCGCCGAGGCTGTCGATCTGGCGGGCGATGAAGGCGGCCTCGTCGTGCTCTGAGTCGGCCACGTAGCCCACGATCTTGGCGCCGTCACCGGAGTCGGTCCACAGGTTCTTCGGCCGACGGTCGGAGTTCTTGGCGATCACCGCGTTGGCGGCGCGCAGGATGGTCTGGGTCGAGCGGTAGTTCTGCTCGAGAAGGATGGTCCGCGCGTCGGGGTAGTCCTGCTCGAACTCGACGATGTTGCGGATCGTCGCACCGCGGAAGGCGTAGATCGACTGGTCCGCGTCACCGACGACCGCGAGCTCGGCGGGAGGAACACCGCCCGTGTCGCCGTCCGGCTGACCACTGCCGGCGTGTTCGCGCCCTGACCCGCTGTCGGCATGACCAACCAGCTCGCGCACCAGCTGGTACTGGGCGGTGTTGGTGTCTTGGTACTCATCGACCAGGACATGCCGAAAACGCCGGTGGTAGTACTCGGCGACATCGGGGAAGGCCTGCAGGATGTGGACCGTCGTCATGATCAGGTCATCGAAGTCCAGCGCGTTGGCCTGGCGAAGACGCGCTTGGTACATCCGGTAGGCCTCTGCGACCATCCGCTCCTGGTGGCTGGCCTCGCCGAGCCCGGCCGCATAGGTCTCTTCGTCGATCAGCTCGTTCTTGAGGTTGGACACCTGGGCTGAGAAAGACCGCGGCGGATAGCGCTTGGGGTCCAGGTCGAGGCTGCGCATGACCATCGACATCAGGCGCAGGCTGTCGGCTGCGTCATAGATCGAGAAGGTCGACTTCAGGCCGACATGGGTGGCTTCTCGACGCAGGATCCGCACACACGCCGAGTGGAACGTCGAGACCCACATCACCCGGCTGCGGGTGCCGACCAGCGACGCGACCCGCTCGCGCATCTCGCCGGCGGCCTTGTTGGTGAACGTGATCGCGAGGATCTGCCCGGGCCGGACGTCGCGCGCCGCCAGGAGGTAGGCGATGCGGTGGGCCAGCACTCGGGTCTTGCCCGAGCCGGCTCCGGCGACGATCAGCAGCGGCGCCCCCTCATGGGTGACCGCGATCCGCTGCTGGGGGTTGAGCCCTTCGAGAAGTGCTTCGGGGTCGCGGCTGACCGCTGAACCGGTATGCCGGTCGGCACCGTCGTGAGGCGCCTCACCGCCCGCTTCGGCCCAGGTGGGCACTCCGCGCTCGTCCACCTCACCGCTGACCGGCGCAGGTGTGAGCCCGGGCAGGGGGAAGTCGCCAAAAAGGGTCGTCATGGTGAGTTCCAGCCTACGTCTCGGCAGTGACAGCACCGCACCCGAACAAACGCCGATCACGACGCCCCGGACAGCAGGGTCAGCCGTTGTCGGAGCCTTCTGTCGGGGACTGCGACCCGGAGCCGGTCACCTGGGACCAGGTGGCGGTGGCACCGCTATGACCGATCCGCACGGCCTGGACCACTGTCCCGGCCGCCAAGAACACGCCGGACACGGCCAGCGCGAGGGCAACCCATTTCGGGGCGCGCGCGGAAGCAGCCCGGTGCTCGTCCCAGTTCCACCACAGCAGGACGGCCGCCACGAGGAACAGCCCAATCACCCAAGGGGCCATACCTTCGGCCATGTCGGCGTGGGTCTCGATCAGCGAGGTCTCCTTGACCCGCTCCTGCAGTGCCTCGCCGGACTGGGTCGCGACGGGTACGAGGACCAGCGCCGCCAGGGCGAGGCTGATCGGCAGGAACCGGGCCCACCGGCGGAACGAAGGCCACAACACCGCCAGGGCAACCACGAAGGCGGCGCTGGGGACGATGACCTCCGTCGCGTGGACCACGAGGGGATGGAGCGGAAGGCCGGCGATGATGTCGAACATCATTCTCCTTGACGATTTCATCCGGCTAGATCTTGGGGCGATGCCCTCAACCGGCATCGCGTGGGCCGAATGAAACGGAACGTAGCACGCATGGCCGACGACAATCAGGGTAATGACCGTAGGAGGGTCGGGTCGTCGACAGGGTCGGGTCGTTGACAGGGAGGGGTCGTCGATAGGGTCGGCCCATGGGCCTCGTGATTCGAGCTGTCGAGCACTCTTTCGGAGATCGGTTGGCCCTCGACGGAGTGAGCTTCGACGTGGCGCCGGGGGTCATCACCGGGCTGCTCGGGCCCAACGGCGCCGGCAAGACGACCCTGCTGAGAATCCTCCTCGGGGTGCTGAGCGCGGACCGCGGCACGGTGAGCTATGACGGCCGTCCGGTGAGCGAGGAGGACCGCCGCCTCTGGGGATACATGCCGCAGGAGCGCGGGCTCTATCCTGGGATGCGGGCTGGTGACCAGGTCGTCCACTTCGGGCGGCTGCACGGGCTTTCCCGCAGCGACGCGACAAGTAGAGCCAGGCTGCTGCTCGAAGAGCTGGGCCTGCAGGACCGGTGGGACGACCGCACGGACAAGCTGTCCGGAGGTATGCAGCAGCGTCTCCAGCTGGCCACGTCCCTGGTGCACGAGCCCGAGGTCATCGTCCTCGACGAGCCGTTCAGTGGTCTGGACCCGGTGGCTGTCGTGAGCCTGTCGGAGACTCTGCGCCAGCGGGCCCGAATCGGTTGCACGGTGCTGTTCTCCAGCCATCAGCTCGACCTGGTGCAGGATCTCTGCGAAGACATCGCCATGGTCGACCGCGGGCGCACGGTGCTCCAGGGCAGTGTCGCCAGGCTGAGGGCTTCGTCGGGGCGACGACAGCTGAGGCTTCATGTGCACGCGCCGAACCGCGACTGGCTCCTGGCCCACCCCGCCGTCACCGTGGTCAGCGACGAGGCTGACGAGCTGCGCCTGGCGATCCCCGACGGCACCGACCCGCTCGAGGTGCTCGACACAGCAAGGGCGGCAGGACGGGTAGACGACTTCGGTCTCGACCTGCCCACCCTGTCGCAGCTTTTCCTGGCCGCAGCCGATCGGTCCCTCGACGAGGCAGGGGTCAGATGATGGGCGGCTGGTGGCGGGGAACCCGGCTCGTGGCCGAGCGTGGGCTCGTGGAGAACCTCAGGTCGCGGTCATTCAAGGTCGTCACGGGGCTGTTGCTGTTGCTCTCCGCCGCCGCTGTAGTGGTGCCGCAGATCATCGACCAGGGCACGAACTACACGCTGGCGACTGTCGCTGTGGCTCCCGCGAATATGAAGGCGGCGCTGGATGCGGCCGGCAAGTCGGCCAAGTTCACCGTCAAGTACGTGACTCGCGACGACGCGGAGGCCGTCCGCCAAGCTGTGCGCGAGGGCGACGCGACAGCAGGACTCGCCGGCGACACGCTCTTCAGCGCATCGCAGGGGGGCGGGACGTTCCCGGTCGTCGTGACCCAGGTCGTGGTCAACCTGGAGACATCGCGGCTTCTGACGGAGGCGGGGCTGAGCCCAGAACAGGTCGCCGCTCTCCAGTCGCTGCGAGCGCCCAAACAGGTCACCATCGGGCGGGTGGTCAGCGAGGGGCGCGCCGGGGTCGGATTCGCGGTGGGGATCATCCTGTATCTGGCACTCACCTTCGCCGGAAACGCCATCGCCACGACCGTCGCCATGGAGAAGTCAACGCGCATATCCGAGGTCCTGCTCGCCATCCTGCGCCCCAGCCAGGTGCTCGTCGGCACGGTGATCGCCGTCGGCACGGTGACGCTTATCCAGCTGCTCGTCCTCGCATCACCGCTGGCCGTCGCGGTCCAGGTCACCGACAAGATCGGGCTGCCCGCGGTTGCGGCCGGGGACATCACGCTCGCCGTCGCCTGGTTCCTGCTCGGCTTCATGCTCTATGCGTTCCTGTTCGCGGCCTCGGCGGCCCTCGTCGACAAGATCACCGAAGTCAACTCGGCGATCCTGCCGATCACGATGATCCTCGTCATCGGCTACATGCTGGCGATCACCGTCGTCACGGCGGACCCGAGCGGCGGGTGGAGCATCGCCGCGTCGATGTTCCCGCTGACCGCGCCGCTGGCGATGCCCATCCGGTGGGCAGCCGGCGACGTGCCGTTCTATCAGCTCCTGGTCGCCATGGCGCTGACCGCGGCCACTGCGGTGTTGCTGGTCTCGATCGCCTCGTCCATCTACCGACGCGCGCTGCTCATCACCGGCCACCGGGTGAAGTTCCGCGAGGTGATCGGCGGCAGGTCCTCCTCCTGACCCGCCCTGGCCGTGGACTGACCTACGCTCTGACCGTGACCACACGGCATACCGAAAAGGGCGCGAGGCAACCCCAGACCAGGTCGATCAGACCCGCCGAGCCGGACGACCTGCCGGCCATCCTCGGGCTCGTCCACGAGCTGGCGGTCTACGAGAAGGCACCGGAGGCGGTCGAGGCGACCGAGGCCGACTTCCGGGCAGCGCTCTTCCCCCTGGACCACCCGCCCACCGCGTTCGGGCACGTCGCCGTCGTCGACGGTGAGATCGTCGGTATGGCGATCTGGTACCTCACCTTCTCGACGTGGCTCGGAAGCGGTGGCATCTGGCTCGAGGACCTGTTCGTCTCACCTGCGCACCGCGGATCCGGCCTGGGCAAAGGGCTGTTGGCGGAGCTGGCGGCCCTCTGCACCGAACGTGGCTACGGCAGGCTGGAGTGGTGGGTGCTGAAGTGGAACACCCCGTCCATCGGCTTCTACGACTCGATCGGCGGGCAGCCGATGGACGAATGGCTCACCTATCGGCTCGACGGCCCTGATCTGAACGCACTGGCCGAGTCGGTCTCAAAGCTCTCGCCAAAAGCAGGCTGTAGCCCAACTACGCTGACCTCATGACTCAGCGGACCTTCGGGCAGCCGGCCACGCCGCGGCCCGACCACGACATCGAGCGGGTCCTCGTGGTGGCGGCCCACCCGGACGACTGTGACTTCGGGGCAGCCGGCACCATCGCCGGATGGGTTGACTCCGGAATCAGCATCACGATCCTGTTGTGCACGCACGGCGAGCAGGGCGGCTTCGACGACACCAACCGCGATCAGATGCCGGCCATTCGCGAACGCGAGCAGATCGCCGCCTCCGCCGCCCTCGGCGTCAAGGACGTGAGGTTCCTGCCAGGCCACCGTGATGGCTGGCTGGAACCCTCGTGGGAGCTGCAACGCCAGATGGTCGAGGTCATCCGCGAGGTCAAGCCGCAGCGCGTCCTGATCCAGTCCCCCGAACGCTGGTACGACCGCTTCCAGGCCTCCCACCCCGATCACCTCGCAGCCGGCGAAGCCGCCATCCGTGCCATCTACCCCGCATCCGAGAACCGTTTCGCCTGGCCCGAGCTGATCGAGCAAGGCTTGGAGCCGTGGCACGTCAACGAGGTCTGGATCATGGCTCATCCGAAGATGACCCATGCCGTGGACATCACCGGCACCTTCAACCGCAAGGTCGCCGCCCTGCAGGCTCATGCGTCGCAGACGGGACACATGGGCGATCAGCTGGAGGACTTCTTGCGCGGCTGGGGCAGCGGGGTGGCCGACCTCTTCGGGCTCGGCGAGGGCCGTGTGGGCGAGTGCTTCCACATCATGGATCTGGGCTGAGCAGGTGAGCGTCGACGCCCTCCTGATCAACGTCTCCCCGCTCGTGATCTACCTCCTGGTCGCTCTGGTGATCGGGCTCGAGAGCATGGGCATCCCGTTACCCGGAGAGGTGATCCTGGTGTCCTCGGCGCTCCTGGCATCGCGCCCCGAGCTGGACGTCTCCGCTGTCTGGGTCGCGGTCGCGGCCAGTTCCGGGGCCATCGTCGGCGACAGCATCGGCTACCTGGCAGGGCACCACTGGGGTGACCGGCTGTTCGACGTGCTCGGACGCCGGTTCCCCAAGCACGCGGGCCCCGATCAGCTCGCCTATGCCAAGCATGTATTCGCCCGGCATGGCGTGTGGGCCGTGTTCTTCGGCCGTTTCGTGGCACTTCTTCGCATCTTCGCCGGTCCCGTCGCCGGGGCCTTGCGCATGCCGTATCCACGCTTCCTGGCGGCCAACGCGCTGGGCGGGATCGTCTGGGCCTGCGGTACCACGGCAGCGATCTACACGCTGGGTACCCGCGCCGAGGAGTGGCTCAAGGACTCGTCCTGGATCGCACTGGTCCTCGCTGTCGCGGTCGGAGTCGCCGCCTCAACGGTTTTCGGGCGACGGATGGAGCTCGCGGTGGCTCGGCACAGCGCCGAGCGGAAGTCCCTCGGCGTTGACCTCACCCAGGTCGGCTCACAGGATGTGGCGCCCGGCCGCCCACGCGGTGAGCTCGTGCCGTGAGGACAGCTGCAGCTTCCGCAGCACCGAGGAGACGTGTGTCTCAACGGTCTTGATCGAGATGAAGAGCTCCTTGGCGACTTCCTTGTACTGGTAGCCGCGAGCGATGAGCCGCATCACCTCGCGCTCGCGGGAGGTGAGCCGGTCCAGCTCTTCGTCGATCATCGCGACCTCACCGGCGGCGGCACCAAAGGCATCCAGGACGAAGCCGGCCAGCCGGGGGCTGAACACGGCGTCGCCGTCCGCGACCCGTCGGATCGCGTTGGTCAGGTCCGGCCCGTTGATGGTCTTGGTGACGTATCCGCGGGCCCCCGCCCGGATGACCGCGATCACGTCCTCAGCCGCGTCGGACACCGACAGCGCGAGAAAGCGGACTGGCTCACCGGACTCGGTTGTCACACCACGTGATCCGGAGATCACATCGCTCCCTCCGTGGCCGTTGCCGCCGGGCAGGTGAACGTCGAGCAGGACAACATCGGGTCGTGTCTGGGCCACCACCACAATCGCGCTGTCTACGTCCGCAGCCTCTCCCACGATCACCATCGACTCGTCGAGCTCGGCCTTGACGCCGGACCGGAACATGCGGTGGTCGTCGACCAGGACCAGCCGGATGAGGTTGGGCTGCATGGACCGTGGTTCAGACATCAACGCGTCCTTTCACTTCCGGGTTGGGCAACAACGTCCGGTTGGACACCAGCCGCCGGTTGGACATCAGGGTGTGACGGGCCCGAGACCGGCAACGAGAGAAGGACCTCGGTGCCCTGCTCGAGTCTGCGCAACGCCGCCGAGCCACCATGCCGCGACATCCGGCCCACGATCGACTCACGGACCCCGAAGCGATCCTTCGGGACGGCATCCAGGTCGAAACCCGGTCCGTGGTCACGGACGAACGCCTCAACCGACTCCGAACCCACCTCGACGTAGGCAGACACCGGTGGCGCGCCATGACGGACGGCATTGAGCAACGCCTCCCGTACTGCCCGGACCAGCGCGACCCCGCCAACATCAAGCGGACGGTCACCCGTGACAACCAGCTCGATCGGTATGCCGTGGAGGTCCTCCACCTCGTGCGCGACCTCGGTCACCGCGGAGGCGAGGCTCGCCTGCGAGCCCAGTGGCCCGGCGTACAGCCAGCCGCGTAGCTCACGCTCCTGGGCACGAGCGAGGCGGACCACCTCCGCGGGGTCGCCCGCCTTGCGCTGGATCAGCGCCAGGGTCTGCAGGACGGAGTCATGCAGGTGCGCGGCGATGTCAGCGCGCTCGGTCGCACGGATGCGTTGCGCCTGCTCGGCTCGAAGGTCGCCCCACAGGCGCACACCCCATGGCGCCGCGACGAGAGCGGCGCCTGCAAGAACCGCCACGGCCGGGATCCCCACCTCCCAGAGGCCTGCGAGCCCGCGGCCCTGGGTCGCCAGAACGACGACACCGATCGTCGCCAGGGCAATTCCAATCCCCAGACGTAGCAAGCCTGCTCGTCGACCGGTTGACGCAACATCACCAGCCAGCCATCTTCCCCGCTCCGCATCATCGAGCTGAGACCAGGCGAGAACCGCTCCCCCGGCAACGGCCAGCACCGGGATCAGCACGCCGAGGCGCAGGTTGATGCCGCGCTGCTGCGCGACAAGCGCGCCACCGACGGCGACCAGCCCCAGCCCCACCACGAGGTTGCGCACCGGCTCGTTGGTCGGTCGACCGGTGGCCACAACGCGGGTTCGTGGGTCCATCGAGACGTCACGCGACTGAGGCGTGAGCCCCCAGAGGAACAGGTACGCCACGACGCCCGCCCCACCCGCAAGGCTGATCAGGAGGAATGCCAGCCGGACGTGCCTCACGTTGAACCCGAGGTGCTCGGCCAGCCCGGAACAGACCCCGGCGAGGTAACGGCCCTGGACCGGGCGCTCCAGCCGGCCCACTGGCCGGCCCTCACCAGGGCCGATCGGAACCGGCGAGATCTCATATGGCGTGCGCACAAGCTCATCCTCGCCCACATCCGGCGCTCAACGAGTCCGGACAACGCGATTTCAGGGTCGGATCAGGGTCGGATCAGGGGGGAACCTGATAGCGAGCCACAGCGCCGCCGCCAAGAATCGTTGCCATGAGCGAACAAAGCACATCTCACCCGCAAACGGGAATGGACAAGGTTTTTGGCGGCTTGCGCCGCATCGGCATCAGGCGCCGCACGCATGACAAATGGATCGCCGGCGTGTGCTCGGGGCTCGCCGACCGGCTCGGTGTCGACCCGGTGATCGTTCGCGCAGGCTTCGTCCTGCTCACCCTGCTGGGAGGCGCCGGCGTCACTATCTATCTCGTCGCCTGGGCCCTTCTGCCCAACGACAGGGACGAGATCCCGGCGCAGCGAGCGCTGCGCGACGGGGACGGCGGCTCGATCGTGCTGCTCGTCTTCGCGGCGCTGGCGCTCTTCGGGGGTTCGGCGTTCGGAGGTCCTTGGTGGAACAGCAGCTCCGGTTGGGGGTTCCCGTGGGGTCTGGCCTTCACCGGCCTGATCATCTGGTGGCTGGTTCAACGGTCTGACAAACGTCCGGACGCCGACCAAAGGGTGGTCAACCAACAGCTCGGAACCCCGACCACCGTCCCGTCTCCAGCAGCCTCCGGCCCGGCGATGGCACCCGCTGGCCCGGCGATGGCCACCGGGGGCCCGATGCCTCCAACCGCCGGACCATCACAGACTGGGTCCGGCCCGGTTTCCTACAAGCGGATGGGTCGCCGATCAGGTGGCCCGCTGATGGCCTTGATCGCCATCGGGCTGGCCCTTGCGACCTACGGCTCCCTGCTCTGGGCGGGCGCTGACCTCAACTGGACGGGTAGCCACCAGGCGATCGCGTTCGCCGGCTCGCTGGCGGCGATGGGGCTGCTGATGGTGGTGCTAGGCGTCGCGGGCTGGCGGCCTGGGTTCGTCACCTTCCTGGCGATAGTCCTGGCCATCGCGGCCTGGTCGAGCGCCGCGTTACCCAGCGGGATCCACCTTGGCGGGCGGATGGGGGACGCCACGTGGGCGCCCGCCTCGGTCGCCAGCGACGCCAACTACCACCTGGGGGTGGGGAACGGCGTCCTCGATCTGAGCGGACTGCCCACCGAGGGCCTCAGCGAGGCCAAGATCCCGGCATACGTGGGGCTAGGTGAGCTGAAGGTGGTGGTACCCCAGGATCTCACGGTCAAGGTCGTGGGTCACGTGGGGCTGGGCGAGATTCTCCTGCCCGGCGACCGAGGG
Source organism: Actinomycetota bacterium (assembly GCA_039934065.1). Taxonomy (GTDB): domain Bacteria; phylum Actinomycetota; class Actinomycetes; order Actinomycetales; family Dermatophilaceae; genus UBA4719. The sequence goes on from JBDTMW010000006.1 coordinate 10,358, forward strand.
AGCAGCGGACAAGGCGGGGCAGACGTGTCACGGTCGGTCACCATCGGCGACGGGCCGACCGAGGTAGTCGTCGATGCCGGTGTCGGCATCGGACAGCTCACTGTGGTGAAGGAGTAGGACGATGGAAACCAACACACCTGTTACGCCGTCATCCCCGGATGGCAAGCCGATCCAGGACAGGGACAACGCCCCCGCACGTCCGAAAGGACCGAACGTCTCAGCGATCGTTGCCGGGCTGGTGGCGCTGGTCTTCGGCGGACTGCTCATCGTCAACGAGACCACGGTCTGGAACGTCGACTGGTCGGGGCTGGGGCCAGGTGCGATCGTCGTGGTCGGTGTCGTGCTCGCGGTGACCGGGGCCGTCGGCCTCGCCCGGCGCCACGACGACGGCTGACAGAAGCGATCGCCAGCCGGACGTGATATCGAGCCGGTCGAGATCGGTGGGGGGCACCCAGGCGGCAGACGCCGTGGTGCCCCCGACGTCGTGGACGACCGGCTCGGTCGGCTCGTGGCAGACCGCGCGGTAGACGACCCGCACCGCGTGGAAGTCCTCGAGCCGGCCGGTCGGGGCACGGCCGATCCAGTGGCTGGTCTGGACATGGGCGAGGCCGCTGACCTCGATCACCTGACCGCTCTCCTCCCATGCCTCGCGCACCACGGCCAGCTCCGGAGGCTCTCCGTCCTTGATGCCTCCACCGGGCAGGCCCCACCGGCCCTCCGCGTTGGTGCGGTCGGAGAACTGCGTCATCAACACACCGCGCGAGCTGGTCACCAGGGCGTAGGCCGCCAGGCGTTGGTGAAGCTCAGGGACCTCGTCCTTGGCCATCACCAGGTCCGGGTCCCGACGCGTTGTCGTCCCCTGGTTTGTCGCCCGCTGGTCGGCGGGAACGTCGGATCGCGGCTCGCCATCGAAAGGCGGCTCAGCCACAAGACTCGGCTCTACCTCGAACGTCATTGTCAACACGTGCGTTGTGACCGTCTGGCTGGTCACATCTCGAGTTCGGCGAACGTCCCAGCCATGGGATGCGAGCAGTGCTGTGGGGTCTTGCCCGTGACCGAGCACGAGGCGGGCGACCTCTGCGCCGAGCTTGTCGACACCGACCACCATGAGGACAGGCGGCTCGGGGCGTCCGCTGACGGGCTCCGCGCTGCTGGGGGTCAACGCCCGGCCCCGCGCCCTGTCCGCGCTGACCCTGCCAACGCAATGGCCCGGCGATACTCCGCCTCGGCTGCGTCAAGGATGCGGTCCCATGACTGCTGGGGAGAGTTGGTCTGGTTGTAGGACGTCATCGACCCTCTGAGCTCATCGTCGATGACCAGCCTGGCGATGGATCCGGCCATCGCGTCGTCGTCCGCGGCGAGGTACCCGTTGAGACCGTCCTTGACGAACTCCTCAAGGCCGCTCCCCCATCGCCCCACGACCGGCAGCCCCACCGTACGGGCCTCCAGCGCCGCGATCCCGAACGACTCCAGCGGTGCCGGGGCCACGTAGATGTCCGCCGCGGCGTACGTCTCGCGGACCTCATCTCGGCTCACCCTGCCTGGCAGGCTGACCCACTCACGCATGTCGTGGGCTTCGATGAAGCGCTCGAGTCGGGCCCGGTCAGGTCCGTCGCCGAGGATCTCGAGACGTATCGCCGTTCCGGCCGGAACCTGCGCGCGAACGCGAACCATCATGCGCAACAACGGTATTGGCCGCTTGCGCGCCGCCAGTCGCATGGCCGCCACCACCCGTATCCCACCCCCAGCGTGCCGAGTCGCTCGGCCTGCCGGGGTGGCCCAGCGGTCGAGGTCGATCCCGTTGGACAGGACGTTGACCGTGCCTTCTGATCCGACAATTCGCTGCAACGGTGCGGCGGCAACCGCCGATACTGCGCTCATGGCAACGCCATGGTGGGCCCACCTTCGCACGTGTCTCGTGGCACGGAATACCGGCTCGAGCGACCCCAGCATGCAGTGCCAGGTGATGGCGGTCGGCAGTCCCAGCCCGGTGGCGACGCGGACACAGTCGACGGCAAAAGGGCTGATCACGCCCATGTGCACGTGCGCGATATCGAACTCGCCTTCAGCCAGCTGCTGGCGTAACTGCCTTGGGGCCAAAGGGTTTACGGGAAGCTCGAACGGCAGTTTGAGGGACAGGCGGTGGACGGCGACACCATCGACCTCGTCGACGAACCCGCCGCGCTCACCATGGGCACCCGGCGTGGCTGTGAAGACCACGACCTCGTGCCCGCGAGTGATGAGGCGGGTGGCCAGGTCGTGAACCTGCACCTCGATGCCACCGAGGCGGGGCGAATAGCAGTCGGACAGCAGCGCAATCTTCACGTCACTCAGCCTTGCATGAGACAGGATGGGGCTTGATGGCGCACACCTTGCTGGCTTTTCACGCCCACCCCGACGACGAGTCACTGCTCACCGCCGGGACGATGGCACGCGCGGCCGCAGAGGGTCACCGAGTCATTGTGGTGGTCGCGACCGATGGCAACGAAGGCCAGGCCGCCGACCGATTCGTTGCTGACGGTCACCTGGGTCAGCTTCGGATGGACGAGCTGCGTGAGAGCGCACGAGCGCTGGGCGTGGCACGGGTCGAGCATCTTGGCTATGCCGACAGCGGGTCGGGGCCGCAGCCCTTGCCTGACCCGCCAGGGCGGACCCGCTTCTTTCGGGTGGACGCCGCCGAGGCAGCCGGGCACCTGGCTGACATCCTGCGCGAGGAGGCCGTCGACGTTCTTCTGACGTATGACTCGAATGGCGGGTACGGGCATCGTGACCACGTGAAGGTTCACGAGGTCGGGGCGCTGGCAGCGCGGCTGGCGCACACCCCGAGGGTCCTGCAGGCGACCGTGCCTCGCGATGCGCTCTGCCGGGCCTTGGCCCTGGTCGGCAAGGTCTACCGGTTCCCCGACACGTTCGACCCCACGGCGTTCGAGCGCGCCTACAGCCCGCGGGCCGAGATCACGCATCGGATCAACGTGCTCCGGTTCGCCTCTGCCAAGCGGGCCTCAATGCGGGCCCATGTGTCCCAGGCCAGCGCCGATGGCGGCGCCGACCGCACCCTTGCCGCCTTCCTCCGGATCCCGCGACCGCTCTTTGACGTGGTGTTCGGGCGGGAGTGGTTCGTCGACCCCGCCCATCCCTCGGGCGCCCCGGTCTCCCGGGACGTCTTCTCCGGTCTGTCGTGACGGCCGGCGGGGATGTCGTCATGACGGAGAACAGCTCGGTCGCGCGCAGTCTGTGGCCCCCGACCCGCATGCAGGTCATCCAGGCAGTGATCGGCCTGTTCGTGGCGATGGTGCTCGTCCTCTGGTGGCTGCCGAAAATGGCACACACCACGTGGGGTGCAGTGTTCGACACGCTCATCCACGTCGGACTGTCCCCTGTCCTGTTGTTGTACGGACTCATGTGCCTGGGACTCTGGTGCTACACCTTCACGCTCGCCGGATCCCTGCCGGGGCTCCAGCATCCGAAGGCGCTCATCGTCAACCTCTGCGGCTCGTCCGCGGGCAACTTCGTGCCGGGTGGCGGAGCGGCCGGCGTGGCGGTCACCTACGCGGCGTTCCGGTCCTGGGGCTTCTCCCGACGCGACATCTCGACCTCGATCATCGTCACCGGTGTCTGGAACATCCTTGCCCGGATGATCCTGCCCGTGACCGGACTGATCGCCCTTCTGGTCGCGGGTGGTGACCTGCCGGTGGCTGTGGTCCGGGGCGGAGTCATCGGCGCGGCTGCGGGGCTGGCACTTCTGGCGCTGTTCATCGCCGGGCTCGCCAGCGAGAAGGCAGCCGGCACCATAGGGAAGGCGTCCGACCGGGTGCTTCGGGGCCTGCTGCGATGGTTCAAGTCCTCTCGCGAGGTGGCCTTCGACAAGGTCATCACGGACCAGCGAACGCACATCGTCAGCGTGGTCCGGCACGGGTGGTTCAGGATGACGTTCGGGCTGGTGGGGTACTTCGCAGTCTTCTACGTGCTCTTCTGGCAGAGCCTGCACGTGGTCGGCGTTCGAATGACCTTCTCGCACATGTTCGCCGCCTATGCCGTGGGCCGGCTGCTCTCAGCCATCGGCGTCACGCCGGGCGGAGTCGGAGTCACGGAGGGCGGCGCTGTGGCTGTCCTGATCGCGTTCGGCGCCGACCCCGCCCTGGCCCTGTCCGGCACGGTGCTGTTCTCGCTCTACACGCATGTCATGGAGGTCCCGCTCGGCGCGCTTGCCTATCTCGGCTGGGCCGTGTCGAAGAAGACCACACCCAGCGACGGGCCGCCCCGTTCCGATGACACGTACCGGGGCGGGTAGCTCAGCCGACCAGCCTGCGTATCTGACGCGTCCTGGCCCGGTCGGCGAGCTCATCATCGATCCGCCCCGGCACGAATGGCCTTCCCAGCGCACGCTCGACCGCCAGCGCGATCAGGGCGTCGGCCAGACCTGGGTTTGCCGGCAGCACCGGGCCGTGCAGATAGGACCCGAACACGTTGCCCGTAATCGCGCCCTCCGTCCCGTCTGCGCCGTTGTTGCCCATCCCGACCTTGACCCTGCCGAACGGTTGCTGCTCCGGCCCCAGCTTCGTTGAGCCGGAGTGGTTCTCATAGCCCACCACGTCGCCGTATGCGGTCTCAAGGACGACGGGGCCGACCATCCGTTTTGCATTGCCCTGGGTGGTGACGTCAAGGATGCCGATCCCGGGGAGCCGCTCGCCCTCGACGGTGATGAACGTGTTTCCGAACAGCTGGTACATGCCGCAGATCATCAGCATCGGGGTGCCGTCGGCCGCCAGCGCCCGCAGGCCGTCGGCGTTGTGGGCCAGGTCGTCCTCGACCCGCGCCTGACCGCTGTCCTGGCCGCCACCGCCGAGAACGAGGTGCGCATCCGTCGGGAAGTCGTGGCCCGGGTGGTGCTGATGGATCACGGGTTCGTAACCATGCCAGCGGAGTCGACTGGCCAGGCAACGCGTATTGCCGAGGTCGCCGTAGATGCTCATCTCGCGGGGGTAGATGTGGACGATCTTGATCCGGCCCTTGCTGTCGGTATCGCTGCTGTTTGCGTCGCTGAGGTTCACGTCGGGTCCTCCCCGAACTTCGCCAGACCATATTTCGCAGCCATCTTGCGGCGCAGGGTCATCATGGCGGTGTAGGTGCAGAAGATGCGCTTGGGCTCGTCCCGGTATGCCGTCAGGAACCGTTCCAGCGCCGCCTCCAGATCGGGCTCAACCTCTGCCACAGCGACGTCGTCGTACTTCAGCCTCAGCGCGATGTCGTAGGCTCGAACGCCACTGGTGAGCGCAACTCCCTTGTCCCGCAACGACTCGAAGCTGACGTCGTAGAGCCAGGAGACGTCTCGGCCATCGGCGTAGTTGTCGTTGATGGCAACCATCGTGGTGACTGGCGCGTTGCCATAGGTGGAGAGCGCAACGGTGAAGCCGGCCGGGTTCTTGACCAGGACCAGCTCGAGTGGCTGGCCGTCGGCGTCGATGATCTCGCCGCGGCCGAACGGAGGCTCGACCCTCTCAAGTGCTGCGACTGCATCAGCGCCGCGAAAGTCGTTTGCGAGCAATGCTTTTGCCGTCGTCGTTGCAGCAGTGGCATTGATCATGGCGGCGAGCCCTCGTTGTTTGAGAACCATGGGGCCAACCCGCTCACTCTGGCCGAACCGCACCTCGAAGCTGCGTTCGTCATGAGGCTTCAGCAGACCGTCAGAAGCGGTGGGCCGGGGAGGCGTGAACTCGTCACCGAACCGGACATCGGCCTCCTGCAGCTCAGGCAGCCGGTCAGCGATCGAGGGGTCGACGCCGAAGTAGGTGACCGAGACCCTGTCGGGGACACGCTCGGCGATCCGCGACACGAAGGAGTCGTCGATGTTGAGCACCACGCCGGTTGTCGTCTGCTGCGCCAGCTCGGCGAGGAGCGTGGCGGTGTGGTCGATCTCGGCGAAACGGTCGAGCTGGTCACGCGCGACATTGAGCAGGAGCGCGTGCGTCGGCTTGACGGCATCGGCGAACTTCAACGCGTGGGCCTCATCGAGCTCGAGGACCGCGATGTCCGCCCTGAGCCGTCCCGACATCGGGATCTCGGCAAGCATCGAGGAGATGACCCCCCGGGTGAAGTTGCTGCCGGTGGGGTTCGTGAACACGATCAGCCCGTGCTCGCGCAGGATGGCCACGAGCATCTTGGTCGTCGTCGTCTTGCCGTTGGTGCCGGTGACCACGACGACACCACCATGCAGGTCCGCGAGCGCATGTGTGAGGAACCGCGGGTCCACCTTTTCGACCACCAGTCCCGGCAGCGCGGAACCGCCACCCCGGAGCCTCGTTGCCACTCGGGCGACCTTGCCTGCCGCCACCGCCACCGAAGTCCTGAGCACCGTCACACCCTAGCCAAAGCGTCCGCCGCGCCCCGCCGGGTTGACCCCGACGTGTCGGCGACGGGCGCCCAGGAGTGCTGACTTTGGCCGATGATGGGTGTAGCGGTCAGGTCACCGGCAGGAGGTTCGGGCGCTTGCAGGTGAGGGAGTCCCCTGAGGACTGCCCTCGCACGTGTTCCCAGGCCCAGGGAAGCAGGTTCGAGCCAACCCAGGCGGCCTCTTCCCGGACGATCCGTAGCCGGCTCGCACTGGGCGATGACGGCAGCTCCGCTCGCCAGTCCTGCACCTCGCACCCGACTGCCTCGGCCAGCGCAGCGGCGGTGCGGCGGTGCCCCTCACTGTTGGCGTGCAGCCGGTCGGTGTGCCACAACGCCGGATGGCTCGCGGCGGGCACGGAGGCGAGGTCGACCACGATGGAGCCGTAGCGCTCGTGACACTCCAAAGTAGCCGAGTTCAGAAACTGCAGTCGCCCGCGCAGCACGACCGCGACCGGCGCGACACGCGCCATGTCCGGCATCGTGAACGTGAGAACCGTGGCGCCCACCGCGGCCAGCTCAGCATGCATCGCGTGGAGGTCAGCCCGAAGGGCATGCCGGTCGAACCTGGGCCGCAGCACGTCGTTGACGCCGGCCACGACCACGGCGAAATCGGGCTGAAGCACCAGCGCCGCCTGCAGCTGCGTCTCGCGAACCTCATGCGCCGTCTGCCCGCGCACCGCGAGGTTGGCGTAGAGCAGGCCAGGATGGATCCCGTTCAGGTGGCCGGCGAACCGATCAGCCCACCCGATATAGCTTCCGTCAGGGCCTGGGTCCTCAAGGCCCTCAACGGTGCTGTCACCTATCGCCACGAGGCGAAGGGGCGTCCCCGGGCTCGTCACGATCGCGACCGCGTCTTCAGCGCGTCGACCAACGTGCGGGCAGCTGAGATCGGGGTGAAGGCTTTGGCTGCCTGCGTGAGCGCCACCTGAGACTCCGTGTCGAGGTTGAGGTCGGCTGCAGCGACATTGAGCTCGAGCTGCTCGACGCTGGAGGCGCCGGGGATGACCACGACCTGGGGCAGGCTGAGCAGCCACGCCAGCGCCACCTGCGAGGGCGAGGCGTGGTGGGCGTCCGCCACCTGGCGCAGGGTGTCCAGCATCGGCGCAGCCCGGCGCAGGTTCTCCGAGCCGAACAGCGGGTTGGCCGCCCGCACTCCGCCGGGCCGGTTGTCCTGGCTGTACTTCCCGCCGAGCAAGCCCTGGGCCAGGGGACTGTAGGCGATCACCATCCGGTTCTCTCGTTGCGCGAACGGCACGAGGTCCTCCAGAGGGCCGGCGTGCGCCAGGGAGAACTGGACCTGGTTGCTCACCACGGGCTGCCCGAGGGCGTCATCGGCCTTGCGCCATCGGCGCAACGAGTAGTTGGACACCCCCACCGCACCGATCCGCCCGTCCTGAAGCAGGCTCCGCATCCCCGGCATGATCACCGAGTCGGGCACAACCGGGTTCGGCTGGTGCACCTGGTACAGCGGGATCCGGCGGAGCTGCAGCCGCCGGGCGCTGGCCTGCTCGCGGTGCCGGACCACCGCTGGGAACGGGGCGACCGGAAACACCTTGCTGGCCACGACGACCCGATCGCGGTCGGCGCCCAGAGCCTGGCCCAAGATCCGCTCGCTCTTGCCAAGGCCATAGACCTCGGCCGTGTCAAACAGTGTCACGCCCAGCTCCCTGGCCCGCGCGACGATCTCGGCGGCGACACCCGTGGCGTAGCCGTCGCCGTATCCCCACTCGCGCGACCCGAACTGCCACGTGCCCAGCCCGACCCGGCTGACCTGACCAAGTCCCGGCACCTCAAGAAATCTCATGCCCGCAGTCTGCCCGAACACAGCGGCCTGCCGGAGCCCAGACAGCCAAGTTCAGCGCGTCCACCGGCATTCGCACGACAAGCGCCTCTGGACGCAGAACCTCATTGCGGCGCGCGCCACCTTGCCTCCCGACTGCCAGAGGGGTCCCCGACACCCGATCACCCTCACCAAGCGCCGGACAGCGCGTTGTCACCCAAGGTGACGGTCGACGATGCGGGCGACCGCGGCAACACTGACTGCGCAGGCGAGCCCGATGGACCCGAGCGAGATGATGCCGAGCCCGAGGTCGCGCAATCCCGGTTGAGGGCGGACTCCCCACGACACCAGCAGCCCCCCCACGATCGAGGCGCCGATGAGTGCCCCGACGTGCACCGACGCATTGTGCGAAGGAGCGGAAGGCCGATGCCTGACCATCGCCGCTGCCAGCAGCCCGACCGCCGCCCAGATCACGCAGACGAAGGTCGCCGCGATGACGTCAGAGGGCCGGTGCCATCGGCCCAGAACCGTTGCGACCCCGACAAGGGTGCCAGCGGCAGCCGCGCCGATCGCCACGGTCGAGCGCAGCGCAGATGGGGCGACCATGACCGCCGCGAACGCGATCGACATGGCCACAGTCGTGTGTCCGCTCGGCAGGCTGTTCGGCCCCACGGTCAGATCGGGGCGCGTAAAGAAGTCGTACTTGAGGAACTGGGTGGTGACGTTCGCTCCTCCGATCAGGATCGCGGCGCCCAGTGCCAGGTCGAACCTGCGTCGCACCAGCGCGAGCATCACGCAGGCCAGCAACGCCAGTCCGACGGAGCCGAACGACACCCAGCTCAGCCCTTCCAGGAAACGGTACAGCGCCAGTTCCGGGCTGCTGACAGCCGCCATCGCCTCACCGTCGAGGCGCAGTCCTCGCGAGGTTCTCAAGGCCACGTATGCCGTCGCGGCCAGCCCCAGCCCACCAATCATTGCCAAGGCGGTCACTGCCGCCAGGAAAGGCCCCCACCGCGCCCGTTCAGCGCCCTCACTGCCCACTGATGCTTATTCCCATTCGATGGTGCCGGGGGGTTTGCTCGTCACGTCGAGCACCACGCGGTTGACCTCAGGCACCTCGTTGGTGATCCGGGTCGAGATCTTGGCCAGCACGTCGTACGGCACTCGGGTCCAGTCGGCGGTCATCGCATCCTCGGAGGAGACCGGACGCAACACGATCGGGTGACCATAGCTGCGGCCATCGCCTTGCACACCAACGGATCTCACGTCGGCGAGGAGGACCACGGGGCACTGCCAGATCTCACGGTCGAGACCGGCAGTAGTCAGCTCCTCGCGGGCGATCGCATCGGCGGCTCGCAGGATCGACAGCCGCTCGGCCGTCACGTCACCGACGATCCGGATGGCCAGGCCGGGGCCCGGGAACGGCTGACGCCACACGATCGCCTCTGGCACGCCAAGCTCGAGACCGACCTGACGCACCTCGTCCTTGAACAACATGCGCAAGGGCTCGATCAACTTGAACTGCAGGTCATCCGGCAGCCCACCCACGTTGTGGTGCGACTTGATATTGGCGGTGCCGGTGCCGCCACCGGACTCGACAACATCGGGATAGAGCGTGCCCTGAACAAGCCACTCGACCGGATGGCGGGAGCCGTCTGCCGAGCCAGAGGCCGGGACCTCAGCCGACGAGACCAGGTCACGCGCCGCCTGCTCGAAGCAGCGGATGAACTCGCGGCCAATGATCTTGCGCTTCTCCTCAGGGTCCGAGACCCCCGCAAGAGCCGTCAGGAACTGCTCGCGCGCATCGACGACCACCAGCGAAACACCAGTAGCCGCAACGAACTCCTGCTCGACCGCCTCGGCCTCACCGGCGCGCAGAAGGCCGTGGTCGACGAAAACGCAGGTCAGCTGGTCGCCCACCGCGCGCTGCACCAGAGCCGCAGCAACCGAGGAGTCGACCCCGCCGGAGAGCGCGCAAAGCACCCGGCTCGAGCCGACCTGAGCGCGGACCGCTGCCACCTGGTCCTCCACGACATTGGACGCCGTCCAGTCACCTGCCAGGCCGGCCCCCCGGATCAGAAAGTTCTCCAGCACCCGCTGGCCGAAGGTGGAGTGGACCACCTCGGGGTGCCACTGCACGCCATACAGCCTGCGCTCGTCGTCCTCGAAGGCCGCGACCGGCGCACCCGGGCTCGAGGCGGTGACCTTCATCCCGGCCGGCGCCTCGGTGACCGAGTCACCATGGGACATCCAGACCGACTGCTCAGTGACCTGGCCGTTGAACAATGTCGAGCTGAGGTCGGACACCGAGGCCTGGGTCGAGCCGTACTCGCCGAGTCCGGTATGCGCGACCGTGCCCCCGAGGGCCTGGACCATCGCCTGGAACCCGTAGCACATGCCGAACACCGGCACACCTGCCGCCAGCAGCGCGACATCCAGTGCTGGCGCGCCCTCTGCATAGACCGACGACGGGCCACCGGAGAGGACGATCGCGGCCGGGTCCCTGGCCAGCATCTCGGCCACGGGCATGGTGTGCGGCACGACCTCGCTGTAGACGTTGGCCTCGCGCACCCGGCGGGCGATCAGCTGGGCGTACTGCGCCCCGAAGTCGACCACGAGAACCGGCCGCGTGGCGTGCGGGGAGACGGCTTCAGCCACGGGGTGACTCAACGGCTGTGTCCTGGACGGCGAGCTGCGCCTCGACCTCGCGCGCGACCTTGCGCTCGACGATGAACGGCAGCACGGGCACGAAGCCACTCATCATGGTGAGGACCATCCGCGGCAGGCTCCAGCCGACCTTGAAACCGAGGTTGGCGATGGACACGACGAACACGAAGTAGATGGCGCCGTGAATCGGGCTCCAGACAGCGGACGGCCCGCCCTTGCCGAACCCTCCGTTGATCACGATGATCACGATCAGCACGAACAAAGCGCAACCCGCCGTGATCGCCATGACCTTGAAGTAGCCCAAGGCCTTGCGTGCGGCGGCCACATCGCGGACCGGGCGGACCTGCTCAGACATTCGTTGCCTCTCCTGTAACACGTCGTCCTGTTTCATAGTCCTCGCGGACCATCTTCCACCACATGTACGCGGCGAAGATCGCGAACACCCACCACTGGAATGCGTATGCCGTGTTGCGCCACGAGAGCCCGCCGCTGACCAGTGCCGGTGGCGGCACCCGCTCGACCGCGGGGGAGGCGACCGACGTCAGGTCGGGACGCTCGGCGGTGGCAAAGACAAACGCGTTGTAGAGGACTCCGGGCCAGCGGTTGACCAGCACCGAGAGGTCCAGCTTGGACAGCTGCCCGTCGGGCAGGGTGGGGGCGGCGTGACGGGCATCACCGGCCGGCGACTCCCCCGGCGCCAAGGTCCCGGACACGGTGACCTCGGCAGCCAGGTCGGGCGCCGTGGCCTGCGCAGGTTCCGTCACGAACCCCCGCACCACTGCGATCCGGGCGCCGGTGGACTGCACGACCAGCGGAGTCACGACCCAGTATCCGGGCTCACCCCGAAGGAGACGCGGTGTCACGAGGACCTGCCCGGGACCGTCATACCGTCCGGTCGCGGTGATCCGGCGGCCGTTGCCGTTGCTGGGAAACGAACCGTGCGGAACGAGCACATCGGCGACGTCGGCGACCGGTTGCGTCGGCGCAGCGCGGACCGCATCAGCCTTGCCCTTGTCGCGGGCGACGTTGAGCTGCCACAGCCCAAGCATCCCGAAGGACACCATGACCACGAGGACGAACGCCAACAACCCCAGCCACCGGGGCTTGAGAGCAGTTCGCAGCACGGGCTCAGGCTAATTCACGCGGGCCCTTCTGCCACATCCGGCCACCCGCCGGTATTTCGTTTGTGGGCGGATGGCTCGCAGCCATACGGTGAGAGACGCGATGCAAAGACTGCCCTATCCGGATCCCGGAGTCCCCGACCTGCGTTCCCCGATGCGATTCCTGCGATGGGTCGCGCGGGGTCAGCGGCGTACCCTCCTGGGCGGCGTCTTCTTCGGCGTCATCTGGATGGTCAGCCAGGCCTTGTTCCCCGCCGCGGTCGGTCAGGCCATCGACCTCGGCATCATCGCGGACAACAGGCCGGCATTGCTGACCTGGGGCGGGGT
>JBDTMW010000007.1:0-19517 GCA_039934065.1 Actinomycetota bacterium
GCAGCCGCCGAGCGGACCAGCTCCGCGAACTCCTTTGCCAGGGCTGGCGGCAGCTCACCACGCGACTCCCAGAGCCCCTTCTCCTCGAGTGCGTTCCCGGCAAAGGCGCCCGCCTCGACAGCGATCCGCGGGGTGGGCGCCGCCGAGCCGATGCCCGTGCCGACGACTTTGCGACCCGGGTGCAGCGCGAGCCCGAAAGCGCATACCGCGATGACCATGGCGTTGCGGGTGCCGATCTTCGAGAACTGCTGAGGCCCGGTGGCCGGGGCGATCCAGACCGCCCGGATGAGCTCGTCGGGCTGTAGCGCGTTGCGCTTCACGCCGAGGTAGAAGTCGGCAACCGGCAATCGACGTGAGCCCCGGACCGACTCGACCTCGACCTCGGCGCCGGCGGCCAGAAGCGCCGGGTGGGCGTCCCCGGCAGGCGAGGCGGTTCCCAGGTTGCCGCCCACGGTGCCACGGTTGCGGATCTGGGGGGAGCCGACCGTCCGTGAGGCCATGGCCAGCCCTGGGAGCTGGTCGCCGAGCTCACTGATCAGCCGCGCGAAGGTCACGCCGGCGCCCAGGCGAACAAGACCGTCCTGCTCGTACCACTGGCTCAGCTCCCGAACGCGGGTCAGGTCGATAAGCGCGGTCGGGCGCCGCCGGTCGAAGTTGAGCTCCACCATGACGTCGGTCCCCCCGGCGATCGGCACGGCGTCGGGATATTCGGCCTTGGCGGCCAATGCATCGGCCCACGAGGCTGGTCGGAGGAAGTCCATGTCGGCTCCTGATCCACTGGATAGCGGCACCTGGGGGTGCTGCTGCCTCAGTACACTCCAACGCGGCGGTCACGAGCCAGACTCGCTCCGCACGAACTGCACCGCGGTCCTGCTCGCGTTGTTGTACTTTCCTCTAAGGACGAGTGCGCGGTGGATGATTCTGCGTGGCTCGGTGGAGGGAGTCTGATGATTCTGCGCGAGCTGCTGACCGAGCCAGACCTACACCTGCGGTTGCTCTGTGGCGAGGACGAACAGCTGGACCGTCCGGTGCGGTGGGTCTTCGCGACTGAGCTGGCCCAGCCACGTCGATTCCTCACCGGTGGCGAGCTGGTCATCAGTGGGCTGATCTGGCGCAGGAAGCCGGCCGACAGCGAGGCGTTCGTCGCGGGACTGGCTGAGGCCGACGTGGTCGCACTCGCCGCGGGGACGGCCCATCTGGGCAAGGTGCCACGGGACCTGATCCGCGCATGTGAACGCCACGGCCTGGTGCTGGTCGAGGTCCCCATGGAGGTGTCGTTCGGCGCGCTCAGCGAACACGTGCTCACCTCGCTCAGCGCAGTCCGCAGCGCCCAGCTCACCGCCAGTCTGAGCCGCCACCGCCAGCTCATGGCGGCCGTCGCGGAGGGACGTCAGCTCCCCGAGCTGGCCCAGAATGTCTCAGACGCCACCGGCGTGACCTGCCGGGTGCTCACGCCGATCGGCACCCACGTCGTCGAGGGTCCACAGCCGCTGCCCGGACCGGACCTCGACCGGGTCACGGCCGCGTTTCTCTCGGCCGACCGCTTCCCGGCGGTCGTCGCGGGCCAGGACGTCACGGCATACACCGTCTTTCCTGTCGGCTCGGCGCTCGGCCAGCGGCTGACCTCTTGGTTCATCGTCGCCGAGGGCACCTGGGCGGACTGGGGCCCCGACATCACCGACGCGCTGGGGGAGCTGGCGGCGATCGCGGCTCTCGAGCGGGCGCGGCAGAGCGATGCGCGCAGGTTCGACAGGCAACGTGCCGACGAGCTGTTCGCGCTGATCGAGGCCGGCGCGGGCGGCCAGCCCGAGGCTTCGACGCGCATGCATCAGGCGGGCCTGGAGCCAGACCTCCCCCTTCTCGTCGTCGCCGCGGGCTTTGTCGGGCGACCAGAGCTTGAGGAGGCGGCTTGCTTCCTGCTCGCCGACCTCGCCAAGCATCTCGGCTCACCAGCGGTGGTCGCCTCCCGACCTCCCTGGGTGACCTTGGTCCTGCCCGGCGCAGACCGGTCGACGGACGAGATCAGGCTGGTGATGGACCGGCTTCTTCCGGGCCTTGCCTCCTCCCCGCTGGTCCTGGGCATCGCGAGAGCCGAGAACTATCGAGTCCTGGCCGGGGCGTTGGAAAGCGCCCGGCAGGCCGCCGCGATGGCCGAGCTTGATCTGTCCTCACGCCTCAGAGTCGTCAGCAGCGATGAGGTGATCTCCTATGTCCGCCTGCTCGCTGCGGTACCCGACGAGGTCAGGCGGATGTTTGCATCCCGGGTCCTCGGACGGCTGGTGGAGTACGACACGTCCCACCAAGCCGGCTTGCTCGAGACGCTGCGGACCTTCCTCGCCCAGTCGGGGTCGTGGACACGGACCGCGGCTGAGCTATTCCTGCATGTCAACACGGTGCGGTACCGCATCGCGCGCGTCGAGGATCTGACCGGACGGGACATGTCCCGGCTGGAGGACCGGGTGGACCTATTGCTGGCCCTGCACTCGCTCTGAACAGCGACCCGGCCGCCCCAGTGCGGGCGTGACCGCTTACGACAGGTCGAACTGCCATCAGGCGGGCCGAGTGAAATTGGGTTGGCATCGCAACGAAGTTGTCGCAGTGATGGTTCGCGATGTTGGCGATCTGGTTGAGGGGGTGCGTCTCGAGTACGACCACGTTCTCAAACGCGTCAGGGCGACCGCCGAATCGGCGTGTGTCCCTGGACGTGTCCGGAGGGGGACTTGAACCCCCACGCCCGTTAGGGCACTAGCACCTCAAGCTAGCGCGTCTGCCATTCCGCCACCCGGACAAGGTGATGTGCGGTGCTTGTGGGAGCACCGGCAACGAGGGGGAACGATAGCACGCAGGACGGCCGCTCTCCGAACCGCCAACTAGGGTTGAGCGCATGACGGACGCCCTCACCCCAGAGTCCGAAGTTGCCCGCATCTGCCGTGATCTGATCCGGATCGACTCGAGCAACCATGGGGACGGGTCTGGCCCTGGAGAGCGGGCATGCGCTGAGTACGTCATGGGTGAGCTCACCGATGTCGGGCTCGACCCGATGTACGTCGAGAGCGCGCCAGGGCGTGCCAACGTCATGGTCCGCATAGAGGGAACCGATCGGAGCCGTCCGGGCCTGGCTGTTCATGGCCACCTCGATGTGGTGCCGGCCAACGCCGTTGACTGGCAGGTCGACCCGTTCGCCGCCGAGATCAGGGATGGCTGTATCTGGGGGAGGGGCGCGATCGATATGAAGGACATGGACGCCATGATCCTGGCCAACATCCGCCATCTCGCGCGAACCGGAATCAGCCCGTCACGTGATCTGGTGTTCTGCTTCTTTGCCGATGAGGAGGCCGGGGGGGTGTTCGGCAGCCACTGGGTCGTGGACAACCGCCCAGAGGTCTTCGACGGGGTCAATGAGGCAATCAGCGAGGTCGGTGGCTTCAGCGTCACCGTGCCGGCCAAGGGCACCGGCGTGCCGACCCGCGCATACCTCCTGCAGACCGCAGAGAAGGGGATGGCATGGCTGCGGCTGACTGCCCACGGCAGGGCAGGTCACGGGTCGATTCCCAATGACGAGAATGCGATCGTGCGGCTCGCGGCTGCGGTCGGACGGATCGACGCGCACGTGTGGCCGCGCGAGTACATCGGTTCCGTGCGCCAGCTGTTCGATGGACTCAGCGAGCTCACCGGCACGCCCTTCGACGACGGGTTGCCCGAGCCGATCTTGGCCCACGTAGGGGGCGTCCGGGGCTTCATCCTCGGCACCTTGCAGGACACAGCCACCCTGACGATGCTCGATGCCGGCTACAAGCACAACGTCGTCCCCCAGAGCGCTGCCGCGTCCCTGGACTGCCGATTCCTCCCCGGTCATGAGGACGACTTGATGACCACGGTCAGAGAGCTTGCAGGGGAACATGTCACCGTCGAGGTGGTTCATCGGGACGTCGCGCTGGACGCGCCGTTCAGTGGTGACCTGGTCGACCGGATGAAGCTGGCGTTGCTGGCCGAGGACCCCGACGCGTCAGTCCTTCCGTACTGCCTCTCTGCTGGCACCGACAACAAGGCGCTGAGCTCCTTGGGCATCACCGGCTATGGGTTCGTCCCGCTCCGTTTGCCGGCTGACCTGGATTTCGCGCCCATGTTCCACGGCATCGACGAGCGGGTACCGGTTGACTCCCTCGAGTTCGGTGCCAGGGTTCTGCAGCGGTTCCTCGCCGCCTGCTAAGGCTCGGCCTCGCTCGCCAACAACATGAGACGAGACTTGTTACCAACCCTCGTGCGCGTTCTCGGTCAGAACCCGCTATCTTCGAGTCATGACCGCCGACCCGCGTGCTGCGCTGGCCAACTTGACCGCCGCGCTGGAGAGGCATCTCGAAGCCTCCTTCTCGCGCCGAGGCGAGAACGACCCCACCGTCGTTGCCGCCTACCAGGATGTCGCCGACGCCTTCGACTTCTACGACGACGCGCTGCTGGAGGCCTACGGCGAGGTGACACCGCTGGTCATCTACAACGGCGACGATGAAGAAGACGATGACGAAGATGACGACAGCGACGACGATGATGACGAGCTCGATGATCATTCTGACGACGAGGGTGACGACGCCGGCGTCTACCTCGGACTCGACGACAGCGACTACGACGAAGAGCCCTCCACCACCCGCTGACTCATTCTTGCGTGCACCGGCTCTCTCATCCTGGCCTCGCAGACTCGGAGCGACCTGAGCTTCGCTCTCTCAGTCGGAGACGTCGTCCAGCGCCTGCACCAGCTCGGTCGGAAGCTCGAGGTTCTCGCTGGCCAGAGCGGTGCGCAGCTGGGCGGTCGTTCGCACGCCGACGATCGGGGCAACCACGCCGGGGCGGTCACGCACCCAGGCCAAGGCGATCTCGGCGGGGCTGACGTTCATCCCCTGGGCTGCGATGGCGACGGCATCAACGATCTGCCCGGACTCCTCGGTCAGGTTGAGCGACGCAAGCCCGGTGAAGTCGCGTGAAGCCGCGCGTGAGTCGGCCGGTATTCCGTGCCGGTACTTCCCGGTGAGGACACCCCGCCCCAAGGGCGACCAGGGGAGCAGGCCGAAGCCGAGCGCCTGCGCGGCTGCCGCGAGCTCGTCCTCCGGCGTCCGATTGAGGAGCGAATACTCAATCTGGTTTGCCACCAACGAAATTCGGTCATTGGACATCAAGGTCGCGGCGTGTGCGGCCTGCCATCCAGAGTAGTTCGAGACCCCGACGTAGCGTGCCCGCCCGCTGGCCAGAGCCCATTCCAGCGCCGACAAGGTCTCATCGAGCGGAGTGGCGTCGCTCCAGGTGTGGACCAGCCACAGGTCAACGTGAGAGGTGTCCAGACGCTTCAGTGATGTCTCGAGCTGGCTCATCAACGCCCGTCGAGAGGTGTCGACCACTCGCGTCCCCGACCGCCGGGAGACGCCGGCCTTGGTGCAGATGACGAGGTCGTCGCGGGGGACCAGTGCCCCGAGCATCGTGCCGAGGACTTCCTCTGAGGCCCCGTCGCCGTAGCCGAAGGCCGAGTCGACGAAGTCCCCTCCGGCCGCCAGATAGGTCTTGAGATGGTCACGAGCGTCCTCGATAGTGGTGCCGACGCCCCAAGCCATGGTGCCGAGGCCGAGGCGAGATACCGAGAGTCCTGAGCGGCCCATCCGTCTGTGTTGCATATCTCGGTACGTTAGCGGCGCGCACCCCTCGCGATGGCGGCAGCGCGCCGATAGCCTCGCCGACATGAAACTTGGCTTGAACTTGGGTTACTGGGGCGCGGGCAACGACGCCGACAACATCGCGCTGGCTCAGGAGGCCGATCGGATCGGCTACTCCGTGGTCTGGGCTGCCGAGGCCTATGGCTCGGACGCGGCAACAGTTCTGGCGTGGGTCGGGGCATTGACCCAGAACGTCGATCTGGGTGCGGCGGTGATGCAGATCCCCGCCCGGACCCCGGCGATGACGGCGATGACAGCCGCAACTCTGGACACCTTGTCCGGCGGCCGGTTCCGGCTTGGCCTGGGGGTGTCGGGACCCCAGGTGAGCGAGGGCTGGCATGGGGTGAGGTTCGACGCGCCGCTTGGACGGACTCGTGAGTACGTCGACATCGTCAGAATGGCACTCCGGCGAGAGACCGTTGCCTATCAAGGCAAGCACTGGACTCTGCCCCTGCCTGACGGCCCCGGCAAGGCCTTGAAGATGACCATTCATCCGGTGCGCGAGCACCTGCCCGTCTATCTGGCGGCCGTCGGACCCAAGAACGTCGAGCTCGCCGGAGAGATCGCCGATGGCTGGCTGGCGGTGTTCTTCAGCCCTGAGCACTCCGATGACCTTCTGGGCTCGCTACGCATCGGGCGGGCACGGGCTGATCGTGGCACCGAACAGGATCGTCTCGCCGGATTCGATGTCGTGCCAACGGTTCCCGTGATCTTCAACGGCGATCTCGAGGCTGCGGCCGCTTCGCTGCGGTTCTACGCGGCACTCTACGTCGGTGGCATGGGCTCGAGAGAGAAGAACTTCTACAACGCTTTGGCTGTCCGGATGGGTTTCGAGGAGGCAGCCGCCAAGGTTCAGGATCTCTTCCTCGCCAAGCAGCACCGTGAGGCGGCCGCGGCGGTGCCGTTGGACTTCATCGACCAGACCTCGCTGATCGGCACACGCGACAGGGTCAAGGACAGGTTGAGCCGT
The DNA here is from genome assembly GCA_039934065.1 of Actinomycetota bacterium. Taxonomy (GTDB): domain Bacteria; phylum Actinomycetota; class Actinomycetes; order Actinomycetales; family Dermatophilaceae; genus UBA4719. The sequence continues at coordinate 6,667 of JBDTMW010000007.1, forward strand.
TACGCTTCGGCCGGTGTCACGACGCTGACGATCGCTGCCGAGGGTGCCTCGCTGGACGAACGCCTGCATGTCGTACGCACGATGGCCGAGCTTCTGGACGAGTCCGGGCTGGGCGACTGACCGACCGGACGACACGAAGGAAGAGCCGTGCAGCAGCTGACCTATTTCGACTCGATCATCCTGGGCATTGTGGAAGGTCTCACTGAGTACCTCCCCGTCTCCTCGACCGGCCACCTGACGATCGCCGAGAAGCTGCTTGGCCTGTCAGTGGACGACAAAGCGGTCACGGCATACACGGCGATCATCCAGATGGGCGCCATCGCGGCCACGATCATCTACTTCTTCAAGGACATAGCCCGGCTGCTAGGCGCCTGGTTCCGGGGCCTGCGCAAGGCAGAGGAACGCACCCACCACGACTACCAGCTCGCCTGGGCGATCATTATCGGCTCAATCCCGGTGGGCATTGTTGGCTTCCTGGCCAGGAACGCGATCACCGGTGGCCTGCGCAGTCTGTGGGTGGTCGCGGCCGCGCTCATCGCGTGGAGCGCGGTGATGTGGGTGGCCGAGAAGCGCCGCACCGTCCTCGAGACCAGCGGCGTCCAGCGTGGCGAGGGCCAGGTCACCATGCGCGACGGCCTGGTCATCGGGCTGGCCCAGTGCTTCTCGCTGATCCCCGGGGTCTCTCGCTCCGGTGCCACGATCTCGGCAGGGCTGATCAACGGGCTTGACCGGGTCACGGCAACCCGGTTGTCCTTCTTCCTGGCCATCCCCGCGCTGACGGCCGCAGGGCTGTATGAGCTCAAGGACGTGAATGCGAGCGTCGTCGGGTTCGGGCAGCTGGCTGTGGGCATCGTGACCTCGTTCTTCGTGGCCTACGCGACCATTGCGTGGCTGCTGAGGTTTGTTGCGCACCACCCGATCACGACGTTCGTCTGGTATCGCGTTGCCTTGGGGCTCGTCCTGTTCGTCGTGTTGGGCGCCGGCTGGCTCAGCGCCACCTGAGCGGCAGCCCCTCGACTGCCTCGGCGGGCGCTGGCTGCTCGGCTTCTGGACGTGGGCTGGTTACAACCAGCCAGACCTACGGAACGCGCGATACAGACCGACCGAGACCGCGGCGAGGACGGCCAGCACGATGAAGTACCCGTAGTACAGCTCGTGTCCGTTCGTGCGGACGCTGGCCTCGAGCTCGGGGATGTTGCGAAAGTTCATCCCGTAGATCCCGGCCACCATCGTGGGCACCGCGGCCATCGCGACCCACGCCGAGATGCGTCGCATGTCGTTGTTCTGCTGTACCGAGATCTGGGCGAGATGGGCATGAAGGACATCGGTCAGCAGCCGGTCGTAGGACTCGACGTGGTCGATGACCCGGAGCACGTGGTCCGAGATGTCACCGAAGAACGGCCGGGCCTCGTCGTTCATGATCGGCAGGTCCTCGGACCGCAGCCGTCGCAGCGGCATCTCGAGGGGCATGGTGGCGCGCTTGACCTCGAGGACCTCGCGCTTGAGCCGGTAGATCTCGGTGGCGTCGACCCCGCGAGCTCCCGTGAAGACCTGCTGCTCGATGAGCTCGAGGTCATCTCCGAGCTCGCCGTCGATAAGGGTGTAGTTGTCGACGATGGAGTCCATGACGGAGTACAGGACTGCGACCGGCCCGTGTGCCAGGTGCTCCGGCGCCTGTTCCAGACGGGCGCGAACCTCCGCCAGGGGATTGGCCTCGCCTCGACGGACGGTGACGACGAACCTGTCACCCACGAAGATCATCACGTCACCGGTCTCGACGTCCGAGGTCGCCTCGATATAGCGCAACGTCTTCAGCGACAGGAAGATCGTGTCTTCATAGACATCGAGCTTGGGCCGTTGGTTGCCCTTGACGGCGTCCTCGATGGCAAGAGCAGGGAGCTTCAGCTCCTCGTTCACCAGTGCGAACTCGGCATCGGTGGGATCCTTCAGCCCGATCCAGATGAACCCCTGCCCGGCGCTTCGGAGCAGTTCGAGCTCGTCGCTGAGATCTCCGCAGGGCATCCGGTGTCCGTCGCGATAGACGGCCTGGTCAACAATCACAACGCTTATGTCATCACGGTTTCGCGACTCGCGCGGTAACTCGTCGTACAGTGGCGTTCGTGCCGACCTGCTTGTTGATCCGCCACGGACGCACCGCGTCGAACGCCGACGGGACGCTGGCGGGGTGGACCGAGGGCGTGGGCCTCGATGACACAGGTCGCGACCAGGCAGCACGTCTGGCCGACCGGCTGCGTGGTCTGCCCATCCGTGTCGTGGTCTCCAGCCCTCTGCAGCGCTGCGTCGAGACCGCCGAGATCCTCGTGAGCGCCCTGACCGACGTCACCATCGAGACCGACGAACGCGCCGGCGAGTGTCGGTACGGCTCGTGGACGGGCGGATCGCTCAAGGACCTGGCCACCAGGCCGTTGTGGCGCATCGTGCAGGACCAGCCGAGCGCTGCGCGGTTCCCCGACGGCGAGCTTTTCGCGGGCGAGTCCATCGCCCAGATGCAGGCTCGCGCGCTGCAGGCGGTCCGGGAGATCGACGCCCGGGTCGGAGCCGAGCATGGACCGCAGGCCTTGTGGGCGCTGGTCTCGCATGGCGACGTCATCAAGTCGATACTCGCGGACGCGGTGGGCGCCCATCTGGACCACTTCCAGCGCATCATGGTCGGTCCGGCGTCCTTGTCAGTGGTGAGCTACACCGATCGGCGCCCGTTCATGGTGCGGCTCAACGACGCAGGGGCCGACCTGTCCTGCCTCGTGCCGCCGGCATCGGTCCCAGACGGAGACGCGTCCGTGGGTGGCGGCCCCGGTCCTTGCGACACTGAGTCCACCAACGCTGAACCCACTGATTAGAGTCGACCGTATGCCGGTTCTCGAGTTCGACCCACCAGACCGGTTCGTCGCGGGCACGGTCGGGCCGCCCGGGCAACGGACCTTCTTCCTGCAGGCCAGTGCCGGGCTTCGACTGACCAGCGTGTCGCTGGAGAAGCAGCAGGTCAGCACTCTCGCCGACCGGATCAACGACCTGCTCGACGACTTCGCCGGCGGTGAGGCCTCCGATGCGGTCTCGGAGACCACCGAGGACCTTGCGCCGCTGGACACGCCCATCGAGGACGAGTTCAGGGTCGGCACGATGAGTATCGGCTGGGACGCCGAACGAGATGTCGTCATCCTGGAATGCCATGACAGCCAGGTCGAGGTCGAGGTCGACGAAGCAGGCGAGCCGATGCTTGAGCCAGAGCAGCCCAGCGAGCTCGAGACCGTGCTGCGTGTCGTGATCCCGCCGGCCCAGGCCCGAGCCTTCGCCCGGCGATGCGCCAAGGTCGTCACCGCAGGACGCCCGCCGTGCCCGTTCTGTGGCGGACCTCTTGACCCGACCGGACACGTTTGCCCGCGCGCCAACGGTTACAAACGCTAATCGCTGAGCCCGCACCATGAATCTGCCGGCGCCCTCGACGCAGGAGGACATCGCCCACATCCTCGACGTCCTGACGTTCGGCGAGATCGAGGTCGAGGGTCGGCTGGTGGACGCGAGCAACCTGGCCCTGCTCGGGCGGCTGACGTTGGGTGACATCAGCACTCAGGTGATCTACAAGCCCATCGAGGGGGAGCGCCCGCTCTGGGACTTCCCCCGGGGGACGCTCGCCCAACGTGAAGCCGCTGCGTTCGTGCTGTCGGCGGTCGGTGGCTGGAACCTGGTGCCCCCAACGGTTTTGAGAGAGGGACCGCTGGGGCATGGCTCGGTTCAGCTGTGGGTTGACACCATCGAGGGTGGGGCCCAGAGCCTCGTCGACGTGGTTGCCCCGTCAGATCTTGAGCCGGGCTGGCTGCCTGTGTTCGAGGCACAGCTCACCGACGGCACGGCGGTCGTCGTGGCCCACGCAGACCGGCCGGAGCTCGCCGCGACAGCGGTATTCGACGTGGTGATCAACAACGCCGATCGCAAAGGGTCCCACCTGGTGCTCGACCGGTCAGGCTCGTTGTGGGGCTTCGACCACGGGGTGAGCTGCCACGAGGAGCCCAAGCTGCGCACCGTGCTCTGGGGCTGGGTGGGCCAGCCGCTGCCCGAGTCAGAGCTGACCAGGCTTGATGCGCTCGCCGGATGGTTGGGCAGTCCCTCGAGCCCGGTATCGCAGACCATCGACGTGCTCCTGTCCCCAGCCGAGATCGAGGCTCTCGCCCGGCGCGTCTCAGGCCTGCTCAGCACAGCGAAATTTCCGGCACCAAGCGGCCGTCACCCTGCCGTACCCTGGCCGCCCCTCTAGCGTGCCCTCAGTACGCTTGCCGTGACTGCCTCCGCGGCCGGTTAGGCTCGGTCCGTGAAATCGTGGCCGTCGCCGTTCATCCCAGCCCTGCCCGGCCGAGGACTTGCGATCCGTGTGCACGACACTGCATCCGGTGTCTTGCATACGGTGGCTTCGGGCCCCATCGCGCGGATGTACGTCTGTGGCATCACTCCCTATGACGCCACGCACATGGGGCATGCCGCGACGTACGTGACCTTCGACCTGTTGAACCGGGCACTGCGCGACGCGGGCCATGAGGTCATCTACGTACAGAACGTGACCGACGTCGACGACCCCCTTCTCGAGCGCGCCCAGCGGGACGGCGTCACCTGGCAGGCGTTGGCAGAGCTGGAGATCGCTCTCTTCCGGGAGGACATGACCGCCTTGGGCGTGATCGCGCCTGATCACTACATTGGCGCTGTCGAGGGGGTGCCGTCGGTCGTCAAGGCAGTGACCGACCTGCTGTCGACCGGGGCGGCATACCGCGTGGATCTTCCCGAGGGTGAGGGAGGCGCAGGAGCCGGCGACATCTACTTCGAGCTGTCGTCAACGCGCGACTTCGGTGCGGTCTCCTCGTGGGACCGGGACCAGATGATGGCCGTCTTCGCCGAGCGCGGGGGGGACCCTGAGCGTGCGGGCAAGCACGATCAGCTGGACCCCCTGTTGTGGCGGGTCGCGCGCAAGGGCGAGCCCTCCTGGCCCGGGGGCGAGCTCGGTGAGGGTCGGCCTGGGTGGCACATCGAGTGCACGACGATCGCCCTGGACTACCTCGGCATGATGTTCGACGTGCAGGGGGGCGGTACCGACCTGATTTTCCCTCACCATGAGATGAGCGCGATTCAGGCCTGCGCCATCACCGACGCGTCACCGTTCGCACAGACCTACGTCCACCAGGCCATGGTCGGCCTGGACGGCGCGAAGATGAGCAAGTCCGAGGGGAACCTGGTGCTCATCTCGAAGCTGCGCGAGTCCGGCGTCGACCCGATGGCCATCCGCCTGGCCCTGCTGGCGCATCACTACCTCACCCCCTGGGACTGGACCGCCCAGTCCCTGGCGGACGCTCAGCGGCGACTGTCGTTGTGGCGAGCGGGGTTGTCGGGCAACGGCGGTCCGCCGGCCGACCCGACGATTGCGCGGATCCGCGAGTGTCTGGCCAACGACCTCGACGCGCCAGGCGCGCTGGCTGCGGTCGACGCCTGGGCCGAGGAAAGCATGGAACGGGCGGCAGGCGATCCCGGGGGTCTGGAGCTCGGCGCTCCGGGCCTGGTCGGGCGGGCGCTCGACGCGCTCCTGGGCATCCGGCTCTAGCCAGCGGGCGGTTCCTCGCTGCGACCGCGTAGGTATCGCTCGAACTCGCGAGCAATGGCGTCACCGCTGGCCTCCGGGAGGTCCGCGGTGTCCAGGGCCTTCTCCAGGGAGTGGATGTACTCCGCGACCTCTTCATCGGACTCGGCCAGCTCGTCGACGTTCTGCTCCCAGACGCGTGACATCTCGGGCAGATCGCCGTGTGGGATGGTCAGGTGGAGGAGATCCTCCAGCTTGGTGATGAGCCCCAGGGTGGCTTTGGGTGACGGGGTGCTGCTGGCATAGTGCGGTACCGCCGCCCAGCAGGAGAGCGCTGGCAGGTCGGCTTGACTGGCGGCGTCGGCGAGGACCCCGACGATGCCGGTGGCGCCTTCGTAGTTGCTGGTTTCGAGGCCGAACCGGTGGATGACGTCCTCGTGTTCGGATGTGGCGGTGATAACAATCGGCCGGGTATGTGGCACGTCGGCGAGCAGGGCGCCCAGCGTCACGAAGGTGGTGACACCGACCTGGCGGGCGTACTCGAGCAGCTCGATGGTGAAGGAACGCCAACGCGTCGACGGTTCGACTCCCTGAACCAGGAGGATGTCGCGGTCCAGCGAGGTGGAGGCGGCCAACAGGATTCTTGTGGTGGGCCAGCTGACACGGCGCTTGCCGTCCTCGACCACGATGCGGGGCCGGTTGACCTGGAAGTCGTAGTAGTCCTCGGGATCGATAGCTGCCACGGGCTCGGCATCCCACACGTCGATGAGGTGCTCGACCGCAGCCGTGGCTGCCTCGCCCGCGTCGTTCCAGCCCTCGAAGGCGGCGATCATGATCGGGTCGCGCAGCTCGGACATGTCATCGAGCTCGATCACCAGGTGCCTCCCGCGTCGATCAGGTTTGGGTTCCAGATGACCACCCTACGGAATCCCGCCCGGGTGTCCTTACTCCTCGCCGATAGACTTCGGGCCGAATCCCCGAGTGACAAGGGTCCAGAACATTGAGCAGCCGCTCCGACCTCTTCCGTAAGGCCCTTTCCGAGCGTGTCCTTGTCGCCGATGGCGCGATGGGCACCATGCTCCAGGCCGCAGACCCGTCCATGGCCGACTTCCAGGGCTACGAGGGCTGCAACGAGATCCTCAACATCACCCGGCCGGACGTCGTTCGCAGCGTCCACGACGCCTACTTCGCAGTCGGCGTTGATGCTGTCGAGGCCAACACCTTCGGCGCCAACCTGGCCAACCTGGGCGAGTACGACATCGCGGATCGGATCTACGAGCTGGCCGAGGCCGGAGCGCGGATCGCAGCCGACGCCGCTGAGCACTGGTCGACCCCTGGTCATCCGCGGTTCGCCATCGGGTCGATGGGGCCTGGCACCAAGCTGCCCTCCCTGGGTCACGTTGCCTTCGCCACCCTGCGCGACGCGTATGCCGAGCAGGCCCGCGGCCTGATCGACGGGGGCGTCGACGTCATCCTGATCGAGACCTCACAGGACCTGTTGCAGGCCAAGGCTGCCGTCATCGGGTCCAAACGTGCCTTGGCCGCTGCCGGCGAGACCCTCCCGGTCATCGTCCAGGTCACGGTCGAGGCCACGGGCACCATGCTCCTGGGCTCGGAGATCGGTGCTGCCCTGACCGCCCTGGAGCCGCTCGGGATCGATGCGATCGGCCTCAACTGTGCGACCGGCCCGGCCGAGATGAGCGAGCATCTGCGGCATCTGTCGCGGCACTCCCGGATCCCGGTCAGCTGCATGCCCAACGCCGGGCTGCCCATGCTGACCAGGGAGGGCGCGGCATACCCGCTGACCCCCCAGCAGCTTGGAGCCGCGCACGAGCAGTTCGTCAAGGAGTTCGGGCTCTCCCTGGTCGGTGGGTGTTGCGGCACGACGCCCGCCCATCTCGCAGAGGTGGTCAAGGCTGTGGGAGGGGCGCCGATCAAGCCGCGCCGCCCCCGGCCCGAACCCGGCGTCGCCTCGTTGTACTCCGCAGTCTCCTTCCGTCAGGACACGTCGTTCCTGTCCATAGGGGAGCGCACGAATGCCAACGGTTCAAAGGCTTTCAAGGAAGCGATGCTTGCGTCCCGCTGGGACGAGTGCGTGGAGATAGCCCGCAACCAGACGAAGGACGGCGCCCACCTGCTGGACGTCTGTGTCGACTACGTCGGCCGCAATGGTGTGACGGATATGAAAGAGGTGGTCAGCCGGTTTGCGACCGCGAGCACGCTGCCTCTGGTCCTCGACTCGACCGAGCCTCTCGTGGTCGAGGCCGGCCTCGAGCTGCTGGGCGGCCGTGCGGTCGTCAACTCGGTGAACTTCGAGGATGGTGAGGGTGAAGGCTCGCGCTTCGCCCGAATCATGCCTGCGGTGATGGAGCACGGTGCCGCGGTCATCGCCCTGACCATCGACGAGACCGGTCAGGCGCGGACCTGTGAGCACAAGGTGGCCGTGGCGTCCCGGCTGATCACCGCCCTCACCGGTGAGTGGGGCATGAACGTCGAGGACATCATCGTCGACACGCTGACCTTCCCGATCGGCACCGGTCAGGAGGAGACCCGTCGCGATGGGTTGGAGACCATCGAGGCGATCCGCGAGCTCAAGCGTCGCTATCCCGACGTCCAGACCACCTTGGGCGTCTCGAACGTGTCGTTCGGTCTCAAGCCAGCCGTTCGAGTCGTCCTCAACTCGGTGTTCCTGCATGAGTGCGTCAAGGCCGGGCTCGACTCGGCCATCGTGCACGCGGCCAGGATCGTGCCGATCGCGAGGATCCCCGACGAGCAGCGCCAGGTGGCCCTCGACCTTGTCTATGACAGGCGGGTCTGGGCCGGCGAGCCGGGGGAGAGCGAGCTGACCTATGACCCGCTGAGTCGCCTGCTCGAGCTGTTCGAAGGCGTGGACTCGGCCTCCCTGAAGGAGGCTCGTGCCGATGAGTTCGCTGCTCTGCCGCTGGAGGAGAGGCTGGCGCGTCGGATCATCGACGGCGAGCGCCAGGGCCTCGAAGACGACCTGAAGTCGGCTCTTGACAAGGGCCAGAGTGCGCTGGACATCATCAACGACAACCTGCTCGACGGGATGCGGACCGTTGGTGAGCTGTTCGGCAAGGGCGAGATGCAGCTGCCGTTCGTGCTGCAGTCCGCCGAGGTCATGAAGGCCGCGGTCGCCTATCTCGAGCCGTTCATCGAGGGCAACGCCGACGGCTCCGCGCGTGAGGCCAAGGCCCGGATCGTGCTGGCCACGGTCAGGGGCGACGTCCACGACATCGGCAAGAACCTGGTGGACATCATCTTGTCCAACAACGGCTACGAGGTCGTCAACATCGGCATCAAGCAGCCGATCGCCGAGATCATCCGGGCGGCGGAGGAGCACAATGTCGATGCCATCGGCATGAGCGGACTTTTGGTGAAGTCGACGGTCGTCATGAGGGAGAACCTCGAGGAGCTCAACTCCCGTGGGGTCGCCGCTCGTTGGCCTGTGCTCCTGGGTGGTGCTGCCCTGACCCGCGCCTATGTCGAGAATGACCTGGCTGAGGTCTATCAGGGTGAGGTTCGTTACGCCCGGGACGCCTTCGAGGGCCTGCGCCTCATGGACGCAGTGGCGGCCGCCCGCTCCAACCCGGAGCTCCTCGTCTCGGACACCCTCCCTGAGCTGCGCAGGCGGCGAGTCCGTGCTGTGACTGCGGTCGTTGACGATGGCCCGGCCGACACCACGCCCTCGGATGTGGCCCAGGACAACAGCATCCCCACGCCGCCGTTCTGGGGCACCAGGGTAGTCAGGGGCATCGCGCTGGCGGACTACGCGTCCTACCTCGACGAGCGGGCGACCTTCCTGGGGCAATGGGGTCTGAAGGGCACTCGTGGCGACGACGGCGCGTCGTACGAGGAGCTGGTCGAGACCGAGGGCCGGCCGCGGTTGCGAATGTGGCTGGACCGGATCAAGACCGACGCGCTGCTTGAGGCGGCCGTCGTCTACGGCTATTTCCCTTGTTACAGCGAGGGCAACGAGCTGGTGGTCCTCCACCACCAGGAGGGACCCGACGGCCAGCAGATCGGCAGTGAGCGGGCGCGTTTCACGTTCCCTCGTCAGCGCCGCGACCGTCGCCTGTGCCTGGCTGACTTCTTCAAGTCCAGGGCTCGGTATGAGGTCGACGGTGAGCCAGATGTTATTGCCTTCCATCTCGTCACGATGGGTGCCCGGGTGGCTGAGGCGACCGCAGAGCTGTTTGCCCGCAACGCGTACCGCGAATACCTCGAGCTTCATGGTCTGTCTGTGCAGCTGACCGAGGCCTTGGCTGAGATGTGGCATGCGCGGGTGCGTGACGAGCTCGGCTTCGGTGCCGACGACAACGAAGACCTGGGCGCGATCCTGCGTCAGGGCTATCGGGGGTCGCGCTACTCGTTCGGCTATCCGGCCTGTCCGGACCTCGAGGACCGCGCGGTCCTGGTTGACCTGCTCGACCCGTCGCGCATCGGTGTCACGCTCTCCGAGGAGCTGCAGCTGCACCCGGAGCAGTCCACCGACGCCCTGGTCGTGCACCACCCCGAGGCCAAGTATTTCAACGCAACCTAGCCTTCAACGCAACCTAGCCTTCAACGCGACCCAGCCTTCAATGCTTCGTGACAGGAACGCAACGTGACCGGGACCCTTCCAGCGGCGGTTCTTTGGGACATGGACGGCACCCTCGTCGACACCGAGCCCTACTGGATCGCTGAAGAGCACAGGCTGGTGGAGGCTCACGGTGGCAGGTGGACCGACGAGCATGCACGCCAGCTGGTCGGCAACGACCTGCTGGTCTCCGCGGAGTACATCCGGGCCCATTCGCCGGTTGAGCTGACGCCCGACGAGATCGTCAACGAGCTGTTGGAGGGCGTGGTCGCGCGAGTCAAGGAGCATGTGCCGTGGCGTCCGGGCGCTCGTGAGCTGCTCGCAAGCCTGGTGGCACAGGGTGTTCCGTGCGCCTTGGTCACGATGTCCTGGGAGTCGCTGGCGAGGGCCGTACTCAGTAGCCTGCCAGAAGGCAGCTTCGCGGCGGTGGTCACGGGCGACGTTGTCCTGCATGGCAAGCCTCATCCCGAGCCCTACCTGCGTGCCGCACGGCTGCTCCATGTCGACCTTGCCGCGTGTATCGCGATCGAGGACTCGCCGCCGGGCGTCGCCTCAGCGGTCGCGGCCGGGATCCGGACGATTGCCGTTCCGCATCAGGTGAGGGTGCCGGAAACCGTTGGTGCTGTTCAGATTGCAACTCTGGCCGGGCTTACTCCAGCTGACCTGCTGCCTCTGTTCGACTAGTTAGTCGGAGGGCGGTCAGCGTCCTCGTCCGACCCATGCGGTGGTGTTGGCGGCCACGGCGAGCTGGTCAGCCAGCGCTTCATGGTTGGTCGCCACCAGCCCGCAGGTGACCCTGATGTGCCCAGGCATGTCGGGCAGAACCGCAAAGGGTGATCCCGGTGTGGCACCGATGCCCTGGCTTGCCAGCCGGACCAGGGCGGCCGCCTCGTCGTGCACCGGCACCCAGATGTTGATGCCGTCCGTTCCGCCGACCTCGACGTGTCGTCGGGCGAGCCCGTCCACGAGCGCAGCCCGCCTCCGCGCGTACTCGCGCTGTGCCTGTTTCACCTCAGCGCGAGAACCCTCATCGGTGAGCAGGCTCAACAGGATTCGCTGCAGGAGGCGACTGCTCCATCCCTGGCCCAGTTGGCGCAGGGCAAGGACGTGGTGAATCAGCTGGGCGGGTCCGCTGACCGCGGCCAGACGCAGGTCGGGACCATGAGACTTGGAGAAGCTCCGGATGTGGACCGTGCGCTCGGGGATCCAGCGTCCGAGACTGACTGCCGGCGCCGAGGCGATGGCCCCCGCCGAGTCATCCTCGATCACGATGGTGTCGGCCCCTTCAATCAGCCTGGCAAGAAGGCGGGCTCGGCGTGCTGTCGTCGAGACCCCGCTGGGATTCTGCGCGGTCGGCTGCAGAATCACCGCTGCCACCGGCGAAGCCAGCGCAACAGCCAGTGACGCCGGTTCCATGCCCTCACGGTCCAGCGGGACACCCACGACATCGGCGCCGATGGAGTCGAGGAGATCCAGGAGCGGTGGGAAGCATGGGTGCTCTACGACAACCCGGTCACCGAAGCGAATAGCGCTGCGGGCAATCAGGTCCAGTGCGTCCATGGCGCCGTCGACGATGCTGATTTCTGTTGTGACATAGGGCCATTCGGCCAGCAGGACGTCACGAAGCCCCGGCAAGACCGCCTCGTCGAGATAGCTGCCGGGAGTGCCGGCTGTGGTGAGACGGCCCAGTGCCCTGCCGAGGCTGGGCAGTAATGCCGCGTCGGGGACGCCCGTGGACAGGTCGAGCGAGAAGCCGGTCTGGCCCTCGAGCGCCTGCTGATAGCGAGTGCTGGCGGGTCCCAACGGGTCGGCCACCGTCGTACCGCGTCTCCCGTCGGTGCGAATGGTGCCCGAACGGGCGAGCAGGGCCCAGCCGGCGCTGACGGTCGTGGGGGACAGGGCCAGCTGCGTTGCGACCTCGCGTATTGGCGGCAGCTTGGTTCCCGTCGGCAGGACGCCCTCCCGGATGGCACGGCTCACGGCATGCGCCAGTCCCCGGGCTGTCGGGTGTTCCATGCGCTCCTCGAGCGCTGTCAGGATCGCTAGCATGTTTGTAACATAGCAAATATGGCTTTGTCTTGGATGCTGGTGGCACGTAGCCTGCTGCCATGACCTCTCACAGCTCGCACCTTCGCAGCATCGGACACTGGATCGATGGTCGCGAGACCACAGGGACCTCCGGCCGTACGTCGCCCGTCTACAACCCGGCAACGGGTCAGCGCAGCGCCGAGGTGCAGCTCGGCAGCAGCAGCGAGGTGAACGATGCCGTCGCCAAGGCGGTCGCTGCGGCAAGGGACTGGCGCCACGCGTCGCTGTCAAAACGATCCGGAGTGCTGTTTGCGTTTCGGCAGCTTCTGGTCGAACGCACCGACGAGCTGGCGGCGATCGTCACCGCTGAGCACGGCAAGGTTCTCTCGGACGCCGCCGGCGAGATCGCTCGCGGCCTCGAGAACGTCGAGTTTGCGGCCGGGGTGCCTGAGCTGCTCAAGGGCGGGTTCTCGGAACAGGTCAGCACCGGGGTTGACGTCTTCTCGATCCGCCAGCCGCTGGGCGTGGTGGCGGGGATCACCCCGTTCAACTTCCCGGTGATGGTGCCGCTCTGGATGTGCGCCAACGCGATCGCATGCGGCAACGCCTTCATCCTCAAGCCCAGCGAGAAGGACCCCTCGGCGTCGCTGT
>JBDTMW010000008.1:0-18737 GCA_039934065.1 Actinomycetota bacterium
GTCGTTGCCCTGGCGGAAGCCCTGAGTCGGGTCGTGGTTCTCCCAGAACTCCTTGAGCAGGAGCTCGGGGGAGGTGAGCGACGCGTCATACGCAATCAGCACCGCCTCAGTGTGCCCGGTGCGGCCGCTGCACACCTCCTCGTACGTCGCGTTGGGGGTGAAGCCGCCCATGTACCCGACCGCGGTGGTCACCACGCCGGGAAGCTTCCAGAAGATGCGTTCTGCTCCCCAGAAACAGCCCATCGCGACGTACAGGACCTCGGTTCCGGCTGGCCAGGGACCGTGCATCGACGTGCCGAGCACTGTGTGGCGGTCGGGGATGCCCTGCAGGGGTGTGCTCCGTCCGGGCAGGGCGTCGTCTGGGGTGGTCAAGGTGCGCTTCGCGGATCCAAACACCCGTCAATTCTCACATGATTTGACCGGTCGGTGTCCAGCCGATGGCGTCCTGGAGCGTTTCCTTGGCGCTCTGTCCGATCTGTTCACATAGGGTTCGAATCCGGGACACCGGTCAGCTTCCGGTGCCAGGAGTCCGGGAAGGCAAGCCATGGCGGGTAAGGCCGAGCCAGCCGTCGCAGTGACGCTCCTCGACGTCGCGAGGAAGGCTGGGGTGTCAACGGCCACCGTTTCCCGCGCGCTTCGGGGCGGTGCCTCGACCTCCGACTCGACTCGCGCCAGGGTGGTTGCCGTCGCGCAACAGCTGGGCTACTCACCGCCTCGTCGACCCCAGCGCCGAACGGCCGCGCTGCACGAGGCGCAGGGCTTGGTCCTGGCCGAACTCGCGGAATCCAGCCTCGCCGAGCTCGTGATGGGCCACGAGTCCGCGGCCGCGGCTCTGGGTCAGACCTTCGTCCTCGTCGTCACCCGCCGTGGCGATGATGCTTCCGAGGCAGTCCGTGACCTGGCCAAACGTGTCGACGGCTTGGTCATCGGCGCCAACACCGTGCCCGACGCGGTTGCGCACTCGTTGTCCAGGGACCTGCCGGTGGTGTTGCTGGCCCGGAGCGAGGTGGCCGGCTGTGACTCGGTGCGGGCCGAGAATGCCGAGAGCGCCACCATGCTCACCTCTCATCTCCTGGGGCACGGTCGGTCACGGCTGGTGTTCGTCGGTGATCCCGACGCGTCCCACGATCTGTCCGAGCGTTATACGGGGTTCCGCAATGCTCATATCGCAGCGGAGGTGCCGTTGCGGCGCCCACCGCTGCGGGTGCCGGTGCTCGAGGGGGCTGGCATCCAGGTCGCGGAGGAGATCCTGCGCCGGCGCGTGAAGATCGACGGGCTCGTCTGCGGAAGTGACATCCTCGCGCTCGCCATTATGAAACGCTTGCAGGACAACGGAGTTCGTATTCCGGACGATCTGGCCATCACGGGTTGGGGCGACCTCTTGGCAGCCCGTTACATTGCCCCGGCTCTGACCACGGTGCGCCAGCCGATACGTGAGCTCGGGCGCCATACTGCGACGCTTTTGCATTCCCGGGTCCTTGGAGAGCAACCGGTGGGCAGTTCCACGGTGCTTCCGTCCCGGATAATCCTCAGGTCATCTTGCGGTTGTCCCCCATTGACGGTCTCCACGAGTGCTTGAGCTGCAGCGGCGCCGCCTGCCGCGGAGACTCATCCAGCTGTATATCGGGCTGGTCGCCTTCGCATTCGGAGAGGCACTGATCATCCAGGCCCGGCTCGGCGTCATGTCGTGGGACGTCCTGCACCAGGGGCTGACCAAGCACCTCGGGCTCACGATCGGGCAATGGTCGATCATCGTCGGCGCGCTGGTCCTGCTGATCTGGATACCGATGCGGGAGAAGCCAGGTCTGGGCACCCTCAGCAACGTCGTCGTCATCGGTCCAGCCCTGGATCTGTTCTTGAACTGGGTTCCGGCAACGACGTCCATGGGGTGGCGGGTCGCGATGCTGGCGACCGGGATCTTCATCAACGGGCTGGCGACGGCCGCCTACATCGGCGCCCGGCTCGGCTCGGGTCCACGCGACGGGCTGATGACGGGGCTGGTGCGGCTGACCCGCTGGCCGGTTGGCTGGATCCGGACGGCGATCGAGCTGTCCGTCGTGGTCGCGGGCTTCCTGTTGGGCGGCAACCTCAACGTCGGGACGGTGGTCTTCGTTCTGAGCATCGGGCCGATCGTGCACGTCCTCCTGCCCAAGCTGATCGTCGGCGGACCCGCAAGCGGCTCGGCCGGCGCGGGATAGCCTTGAGGCCATGATCTCCGCAAACCCTCACGACCCCGGCTACGAGGCTGGGTTCAACACTCGCGCGATCCACGCAGGGCAGGAACCGGACGCCATGACCGGGGCAGTGGTGCCGGCGATCTACCAGGTCTCGACCTACAAGCAGGACGGTGTCGGCGGCCTTCGGGGCGGGTACGAGTACAGCCGTTCGGCCAACCCGACCCGCACGGCGCTCGAGGTGTGTCTGGCTGCGCTCGAGGGAGGCGGCCGCGCTTTCGCGTTCGCCTCCGGCCTGGCCGGGCAGGACACCACGATCCGGGCGCTGCTCAAACCGGGTGACCACGTCGTCGTTCCGACCGATGCCTATGGCGGCACCTACCGCCTGCTGAACAAGGTCGCCCTCCCGTGGGGGGTGGAGCACACGACCGCCAATATCTCTGATGTCGCCGCGGTGCGTGCGGCGATAAGGCCCGGTCAGACCAAGGTCGTCTGGGTCGAGACACCGACCAACCCACTTCTTGGCATCGCCGACATCGCGGCGCTCGCCGACGTTGCACATGCGGCCGGAGCGATTCTGGCTGTGGACAACACCTTTGCCACGCCCTACCTCCAGCAGCCGCTCGCCCTAGGTGCTGACGTCGTGATGCACTCGACAACCAAGTACTGCGGCGGCCACAGCGACGTCGTGGGTGGGGCAGTGGTGACAGCGAAAACCATTGCGGTTGCTGGCTTCGAGGATGCCGAAGAACGTATTGCGTTCCACCAGAACTCCATGGGCGCGATTGCCGGACCATTCGACGCATGGCTGGTGCTCCGCGGCCTGAAGACCCTCGGCGTACGCATGGACCGCAGCTGCGACAACGCCGAGAAAGTGGTCGAGTTCCTTCTTGGCCACAGTGCAGTCAAGGCCGTTCACTACCCGGGCCTTCCCGGTCACCCCGGTAACAACGTCGCCGCCAGGCAGATGAAGCGCTTCGGTGGCATGGTGTCCTTCGAGGTCGGAGGCGGCGAGCAGCAGGCGGTCGACGTCTGCGGCGCCACCGAGATCTGGACGCTTGGTGAGAGCCTTGGCGGAGTCGAGTCGCTGATCGAGCACCCAGCCCGTATGACGCATGCCTCGGTTCGCGGGACCGAGCTCGAAGTGTCGGGTGACCTTATCCGGCTGTCCACCGGCATCGAGGACGCCACAGACCTCATCGACGACCTCGACCGCGCCCTGACCAAGAGCGCCGGCTGATGCACCGCAGCCCCGCTTGAGGCGCGTGCTCTGCGTCGACTTCGGCTCGACGTTCACCAAGGCTGTGCTGATCGACCCTGCGGACGGTCGTCTGCTGGCGCATGCGTCGGTGCCGACCACCGTGACCACGGACGTTCTTGACGGCTATCGCTTCATTCGCAAAACCCTTGCTGCTCAAGGGTTCCCGGTCGCCGACGACGTCTTGGCCTGTTCCAGCGCCGGCGGTGGGCTGCGGCTCGCGGTCGTGGGTTATGAGCGCTCCGTGACGGCCGAGGCAGGTCATCGGGTCGGGCTGAGCGCCGGGGCAAAAGTCGTTCATGTTGCCGCCGGGCCTCTGACCACACTGCAGGTCGCGGCGCTCCGGGCCACCCGCCCCGATATCATCCTGCTTGTTGGCGGGACCGACGGCGGGAACGCAGAGGTGTTGCTACACAACGGTTCTCGTCTTGCCAAAGCCCGGCTTGGCGCTCCGGTGGTGGTTGCCGGGAACGTGGAAGCCCGGGCCGAGGTGGCGTCGTCCCTGTCGTCGACCGGTCGCCGTTTCGTGCTCACCGACAACGTCCTGCCGCAGATCGGCGTGATCGACCCGGACGGTGCGCGTTCGGCCATCCGCCAGGTTTTCCTGCGGCACGTCATCGGTGGCAAGGGGCTCTCCAAGGGTCCCGAGTTCGCGTCGATGGTGCGCGCGGCAACCCCCGACGCGATGCTGCGGGGCGTCGAGACGTTAGCTGCCTCGGCCGACGGGGACGTCTTGGTTCTCGACATCGGCGGAGCCACCACCGATGTCTACTCAGTGATCAGCCCCGAGGGTGAGGACGCCGTGCTGCGCAAGGATGTCGTCCCCCCGCTCTGGCACGCGCGAACCGTCGAGGGCGATCTCGGGATGCGCTGGAACGCCAGTGGTGTCGCAGAGGCTGCGGCGGTGGAGCATCTGCTGTCCGGCTCGCGGCTGACACGGCTCCGGGCGTGGGCGGCCAGAGTCGAGTCCGACCCGGCATACCTGCCTCGGGGCGATGGTGAGCTCGCGCTCGACCTGACCCTTGCCCGCGTCGCCGCGCTCACCGCTGTGCGTCGGCACGCACGCCCCACGAGCCCGGGCGACCAGGCCCGTCCGTTGGCCCGGCTGGCTCATGTCATCGGCTCCGGCGGAGTTCTGCGGCACAGCCCAAAAACCAGCCAGGACAGCCTCTTGCGAGCCGTCACCGCCGACTTTGCCGGTGGCTGGAAGGTGCCGGCTGAGGCACGCACGACGGTCGACTCGGACTACCTGCTTTTTGCGGCGGGCCTCCTGGCAGATGCTGAGGGTCACGGCGCCGAGGTGGCTGCCAGGGTGGCTCGACGCGTCCTCGCTGCTGAGGCCCTGCACCTGTAATGAGCCCGCCGGCGATATTCTTCATGCATGGCATCCCCGTCGCTGCCCGTGACCCTGGACGACGTGGTCGCCGCGCAAGAGCTGCTCGCCAACATCATCGAGCCCACCCCGCTCGAGTTCAGCCGTGCCCTGACCGACCGTGTCGGGGGCGACGTCCACCTCAAGTGTGAGAACCTCCAGCGCGCCGGGTCCTTCAAGATCCGTGGTGCCTACACACGGATGTCCCGCCTCAGCGATGACGAGAAGGCGCGTGGTGTCGTCGCGGCCAGCGCCGGAAACCACGCGCAGGGCGTGGCACTTGCGGCTCAGCTGCTTGGCATCACGTCGACCGTCTTCATGCCTCTGGGTGCACCGATTCCCAAGCTCATGGCTACCCGTGCCTACGGCGCCCACGTCGAACAGCTAGGCACTAGCATCGACGAATGTCTTGTGAGGGCAAGACAGTTCGAGACCGAGACCGGCGCGGTGCTTATTCATCCGTTCGACCACGCCGACATCGTCGCAGGCCAGGGGACCTGCGGCCTGGAGATCCTCGCGCAGTGCCCTGAGGTGAAGACCATTCTCGTCAGCGTCGGCGGCGGGGGTCTTCTTGCCGGCATCGCGACGGTCGTCAAGACCCTGCGACCCGACGTGCGTGTGATCGGGGTGCAGGCCGAGAAAGCAGCTGCCTACCCGCCATCCCTGGCCGCCGGCAAGCCTGTGTCCCTGAGCTCGATGGCCACCATGGCTGACGGCATTGCGGTTGGTTGTCCCGGGGAGATCCCGTACGCCATCGTTCGTGAGCTGGTCGACTCGATCGAGACCGTGAGCGAGGACACGTTGTCGCGCGCCGTTCTGTTCCTGCTCGAACGGGCCAAGCTGCTGGTCGAGCCGGCCGGGGCCGCCGCCGTCGCGCGGCTGCTCGACGCCGGACCGCATGCCTACGAGGGTCCAGTGGTCGCTGTCCTGTCTGGTGGCAATATCGACCCGGTGCTACTGCTGAGGATCATTCGGCATGGTCTTGCTGCTGCCGGCCGTTATCTGCAGTTTCGCGTGCTGCTCCCCGACAGCCCGGGCTCGCTGGCGGGATTGCTGGCCGACCTTGCCAGCGCTGATGCGAACGTCCTCGAGATCGAGCATGTTCGCACCGCGGCGACGCTGCAGGTGCACGAGGTCGAGATCGCGGTGCAGCTCGAGGCGAAGGGCAGTACGCACTGCGACGAGATCCTTCGGAACCTGCGCGACAAGGGGTACTCGGTCGAGCTCGGCTGACTGCGCAAAATGCATGTTCCCATGTGGGAGGTCCATGACAGGGTTCCTCCTATGGACACAGTCGCCCCGGTGAATGACGCGGTGAGAGCTCGAGGGCTTGTCAAGCACTATGGCCAGATCAGGGCTCTCGACGGCGTGGACCTGACCGTGCCGCGAGGTTCGGTTCTCGGCCTCCTCGGACCCAACGGTGCGGGCAAGACCACCGCCGTACGTATTCTGGCAACCCTCCTGAGGCCGGACTCCGGGACCGCTGAGGTGGCCGGGGTCAACGTGCTCAAGGACCCTCGAGAGGTCCGGCGACGGATCGGGCTTTCCGGGCAGTATGCCGCTGTCGACGAGTACCTCACAGGTTTCGAGAACCTTGACATGATCGGCCGCCTCTATCACCTCGGGCGCAAGGCCAGCCGTGACCGCGCGCGAGAGCTGCTGGCGCGGCTTCGGATCGAGGATGCCGGAGACCGTATGGCCAAGACCTACTCGGGCGGCATGCGACGGCGCCTGGACCTCGCCGGCGCCCTGGTCGCGGACCCGCCTGTCCTCTTCCTGGATGAGCCCACGACGGGGCTCGACCCCCGAGGTCGGACCGACATGTGGGAGATCATCCAGGGGCTCGTCGCGGGTGGCACCTCGCTGCTGTTGACCACCCAGTACCTCGAGGAGGCCGACATCCTCGCCGACAACATCGTGGTCATCGACCACGGCAAAGTCATCGCAGAAGGAACAGCTGACCAGCTCAAGGCTCAGGTTGGCGGCGAGCGCCTCGAGATCACAGTGGCCGACGCGACTCAGCTGGAGACCGCTCGCGAGCTGCTCGAGCCGCTCGGCGTGGGCAGGGCGATCCTGGACCATCACCGACATTCGCTGCTCATGCCGGTCACCGGCGGCGCGGGGGTGCTCACCGACGCCCTCCGCAGGCTGGATGCAGCGCACATCGTGTTGGACGACGTCGGGTTGAGGCGCCCCACGCTCGACGACGTGTTCCTCTCGCTCACAGGTCATCCTGCTGAACAGTCCGAGCCGCCGGACGGGTCGCCGATCGGCACGCCGGCCAGGGAGGTGTCCCGATGAGCGCCCTCAGCGACGGCCTTAGCGACGGCTTCGTCGTCGCTAAGCGAAACCTGATCAAGATCAAGCGGGTGCCCGACCTGCTCGTGTTCACCACCTTGCAGCCGATCATGTTCGTGCTGCTGTTCGCCTACGTGTTCGGCGGAGCGATCGAGGTCAAGGGCAGCAACTACCGAGAGTTCCTGATCGCTGGGATCTTCGCCCAGACGGTCGTCTTCGGTGCGACGATCACCGGGGCGGGGCTGGCCGAGGACATCCAGAAGGGGATCATCGACCGGTTCAGGTCGCTGCCCATGTCACCGTCGGCGGTGTTGTTCGGGCGCACGCTCTCGGATGTCCTCAACAATGTGATCGTCGTGGTCGTGATGTCGCTGACCGGTCTGGTGGTCGGCTGGCGGATCCGCACCTCGGTCCTGGAAGCGCTCGGCGGCTTCTTGATCCTGCTCGTCTTCGCCTACGCGTTCTCATGGGTGATGGCCATGGTCGGGCTGATGGCGCCCAGTCCCGAGGTCGTGAACAACGCTTCGTTCGTTGTCATCTTCCCGTTGACGTTCGTGGCCAACACCTTCGTGCCGATCGCCACGCTGCAGGGGCCGTTGAGGACCTTCGCTGAGTGGAACCCCGTATCGGCGGTTACCGAGGCGGCACGCCATCTCTTCGGCAACATTGCGCCTGGCACTGCGATCCCGGACAGCTGGGCATTGCAGCACCCCGTGACCTACACGCTGCTGTGGGCACTCGCGATCCTGGTCGTCTTCATCCCTCTGACGACCTGGCAGTTCCGCCGCTCGGTGAGTCGCTGAGATCAGCCGGAGTACGGCTTCGCGCTGACGACCTCGACCTCGATCTCATTGCCGTTCGGCGCACGGAAGGTGGTCACGTCACCGGCCTTCTTGTCGAGGATGGCCCTGCCCATCGGTGACTTCTCGCTGTAGACCTCGAGGTCCGAGCCGTCGGCGATCTCACGGCTGCCGAGCAGGAAGGTCAGCTTGTCGTCGAGCATCTTGACGGTCACGACCATGCCCGGCTCGACGATGCCGTCGTCCGGGGGAGCGTGCCCGACGATGGCGTTCTCCAGCAGCTGGGTCAGCTGACGGATCCGGGCCTCCATCTTGCCCTGCTCCTCTTTGGCTGCGTGGTAGCCACCGTTCTCCTTCAGGTCACCTTCGTCGCGGGCGGCCTCGATCTTTTTGGAGATCTCGGCGCGGCCTTCACCGGTGAGCTGGGTCAGCTCACCCTTGAGGCGGTCGTAGGCCTCCTGGGTCAGGTAGCTCGCGGCTGGCGTCGCAGTGTCGGTCACGTCTAGCTCCTCGTGTACGGGGTCTTGGCAACGGTTCGCCAGAGCCAGCGGTATGCCGTGTGCCAAGAAAACGGGTCCAGACCCTCGATCCGATCGATCGACAGGGACCAGACCCACGGTGTGTCCTGCCATGGTACCAACTCCCGCCCTGCGCAGGAAAGAACCAGCCTGCCCAGGCGGGGAGCCCGGCTCAGCCGACGGAGCAGGACTTGACCACTCCGGTGACCGCGCGCGTGGTGGTGCGGACCCGGGTGGTGAGTTTCACCGACCGGCTCTCCGAGCCCGGAATGCGGACGCCCAACAGGCCCACCGTGGCGAACGACTTGTCCATGGCACGGATCTGGCAGGTGACCTCGCGACCGGTTGGCCGGCTGACGAGGTAGGTCACGTCCACGGTCCTGTCATCGACCACGTGATAGCTCAGGGTGGTCCAGCTCGGCTTGCCGAGCGTGCTCGCGAGTCCGAACCAGACGGCTATGCCACAGCCCAGCAGGACGGCGATGGTGCCCAGGACCCACGCTCGGGCCTTGCCGGGGGCGGGACGGGGGATCGGCACGGAGGAACACTATCCGAGGGGAGCCGGCGTCGTTCGGGTGAGAGGATGCGCCTAGGCGATTGTCCGGTATCACGCTGAGCAGGAGCGTACGTGGAGCAGAGACTGCGACTCATGGCGGTGCATGCGCACCCCGACGACGAGTCGAGCAAGGGCGCCGCCACGATGGCCCGGTACGTCGCCGAGGGCGTTGATGTCCTGGTGGTGTCATGCACAGGAGGCGAGCGTGGCGACGTCCTCAACCCGGGGCTCAGGAACGACCCGGAGATCCTGCGCGACATGCCCGAGGTCCGCCGTCGTGAGATGGCCAAGGCCCAGCAGATCCTCGGTGTCCAGCACATCTGGCTGGGTTTCGTGGACTCCGGCCTTCCAGAGGGCGATCCGCTGCCGCCCCTTCCCGAGGGCTGTTTCGCCCTCGAGCCGATCGAGGTGACGACCGAGGCGCTGGTGCGCGTTCTTCGGGACTTCAAACCACACGTGATGACCACGTATGACGAGCACGGTGGCTACCCCCACCCCGACCACGTCATGTGCCACACCGTGTCGATGTCCGCCTTTGCCGCCGCCGGTGACCGGACGGCATACCAGCACTGCGGCGGTGCCTGGCAGCCTCTGAAGATCTACTACAACCAGACGCTGACCAAGGGCCGGATCCTCGCCTACCACGATGCGATGGAGGCGGCGGGGATCGAGTCCCCTTACGGCGAGTGGATTGCCCGCTGGGAGGACCGCGGCGAGCGCACCATCACCACGAAGGTCGAGTGCGCTGACTACTTCGAGGTTCGCGACAAGGCGCTCCAGGCCCACGCCACCCAGGTCGACCCCGGCGGCACCTGGTTCAAGGTGCCGTTGGAGATGCAGAAGGAGATCTGGCCGACAGAGGACTTCGAGGCGGCGTTGTCCTACGTGCCGATCGCGCCGTTGGAGTCCGACCTGTTCGCCGGGCTCGGAACCTCCGAGCAGGCCGATCTGCTGGCAACATCTGATCGGCTGCAGATCGCCTATGACGGACGGAAGGACACCTGATGAACGCCGAGAGTGTTGATGTCACTGCGGGGCTAGAAGGCTTCCTGGCCTTCTTCCTGCTCGCCGTGGCGCTGTACTTCCTGATGCGCAACATGAATTCGCGGATGCGCCGGATGGCCTATCGCGAGGAGCAGGGGACCACCATGCCGGACGATGGCATGGATGACCCGGATGGCCCGGATGGCCCCGACGATGACGCGCCGGATTCCTCTGGACCCAAAGGCACTCCCGACTTAGGCTGACCTCACGGCGCGGAATGCCGTGCCGGCCCAGCGAGCACGACGGAGGTGACCGTCATGGGCGGTCGAGTAGTGCATTTTGAGATTCCCTTTGACGACGGCGACCGCGCCCGGGCGTTCTACCAGGGCGCATTCGGCTGGGGCCTCATGCCGATGCCCGAGATGGACTACACAATGGTGTCCACCGGACCGAACGGCGACCAGGGACCGACTGAGCCCGGATATATCGGGGGCGGCATGATGCAGCGTTCCCAGCCCGCTCAGGGGCCGGTCATCACCATGGACGTCGAGGACATCGATGCGACCCTGGCCACGATCGAGCAGCTCGGCGGCAAGACCGTGACACCGCGCCAGCAGGTCGGCGACATGGGCTTCAGTGCGTACTTCAACGACCCCGAGGGCAATCTGATGGGCTTGTGGCAGAACGCGCCAACGTCTGGGTGATCAGGCAGCGGGTCCGGAGCCGTAGACCGCCATCGACACCGCGATGTAGTGGACGACGAAAGCGGCGACGGTGCAGACGTGGAAGATCTCGTGGAAGCCGAACCAGCGAGGCGAGGGGTTGGGTCGCTTGATCCCATAGATCACCGCGCCCGCCGTGTAGAGCAGTCCACCCACGGCGATGAGGATGACGACGGCGGCGCCGCCCCTCTCATACAGCGGCTTGAGGTAGAACACGGCCACCCAGCCCAGGGCGACGTAGATGGGTGTGTAGAGCCACCGTGGCGCGCCGACCCAGAAGACCCGGAACAGCACGCCGCCGATGGCCCCGATCCAGGCGATGAGCAGCAGGCTGCGGGTCTGGTTCGGAGGCAGGAGCAGTAGCGCAAAGGGTGTGTACGTGCCGGCGATGATCAGGAAGATGTTGGAGTGGTCCATCCGCTTGAGCAGCCCGGTCACCGTCGCGGACCACGTGCCGCGGTGGTAGACCGCTGAGGTGCCGAACAACAGGGCGGCCGTGATGGCGAAGATGACGGCGCCGAGGCGGGCTTTGCCATTCGGGGCAAGGGCGATCAGGACGATGCCGGCGGCCAGGGCCAGAGGGAAGGTGCCGGCGTGGATCCAGCCGCGCAGCTTGGGCTTGACTGCGGCAACGGCCGCGGCGGCGGCTTCCAGCGGATGGCGGTCGGCCTGCGGCGCGGAACTCATGGCAGAACTGTAACCTACGCAACCGTAAGTTACTAGCGCGTAACTTGTGCCGGCTGGTCACAGGTACGCGGAGTACGGTTGAGTTCTGGCCATCTAAGGAGCTTTGCCGTGGGGCTGCGTGACCTGCTGTACGGCGCGTACGAGCGCCGCATCGTCGCTGGCCTCAAGCAGCAGAGCCTGCCGCGTCACGTCGGGGTCATGCTTGACGGCAACCGCAGATGGGCCAAGGCCCACGGCGCCAACACCGCGCAGGGGCACCAGGCGGGCGCTGACAACATCTCGCCGCTCCTCTGCTGGTGCGAGGACGTCGGCGTCGAGGTGGTCACGCTCTGGCTGCTCTCGACCGACAATCTCAACCGCCCCGCGCATGAGCTCGAGCCGCTTCTCGAGATCATCGAGAACGTGGTCGACGATCTGGCCGCGTCCCGACGCTGGCGGCTGAATCCCGTTGGTGCACTTGACCTTTTGCCTGCCCAGACCTCTCGCCGCCTCAAGGACGCTGCGGACGCCACGCGTGATCTCGATGCCATGATCGTCAATGTCGCCGTAGGTTACGGGGGGCGCCGTGAGATCGCCGATGCGGTCCGCTCCATGTTGCAGGAGCATGCCGCCAAGGGCACCTCGATCGAGGAGCTCGCGGAGATCTTCGATGTCGAGCAGATCGCTGAGCATCTCTACACCAAGGGGCAGCCTGACCCCGACCTGGTGATCCGCACCTCGGGCGAACAGCGGCTGGGTGGCTTCCTGCTCTGGCAGAGCGCCCACAGCGAGTTCTACTTCTGCGAGGCCTACTGGCCGGACTTCCGCCACGTGGACTTCCTGCGTGCCCTGCGCGCCTACGCCGAGCGCGAGAGGCGTTACGGCTCATAGCGGTTCGGCCTCAGGCTGCAGGGACGATCAGAACCGCAACGTCGGACAGCGCGTGTCGTGACGGAAAAGCGAGCTGCAGCACCCTCGTGGGCCTAGCCTCGGATGTGACGCAAGGCACCCGTCATGCGTTCGGGAAGGCCCACCACATGGAGCGACTCCAGCTCCGGACGGAGGGCCGGTATCGGCTCCACCGTCTGCTGGTGGTCCGGTCCCGGCACCTGGTCCGCGAGTAGACGTACAGCTGAACGTGCTGTGCAGAGGGAGTCGAAATGGGCACGGTTCGTCGTTCTCCGGTCAGCACCAACGCCGGCCCCAGTGTCGCCCCGAAGGCCATCCGCCACGACTCCCCGCGGCCGGAAGACCGCCGCAAGACCTTCGTGCTGGACACGTCCGTCCTTTTGTCCGACCCGAGGGCCATCCACCGCTTCCGTGAGCATGAGGTCGTCCTGCCGGTCGTCGTGGTGACCGAGCTCGAAGCCAAGCGGAACCACCCGGAGCTGGGCTACTTCGCCAGACAGGCGCTGCGGCTACTTGACGACCTGCGCATCCAGGAGGGGCGTCTCGATGCCCCTGTCCCGGTCGGTGAGGACGGTGGGAGCCTGCGCGTGGAGCTCAACCACACCGACCCCGAGTCGCTTCCGGCCGGTTTCCGGCTGGGCGACAACGACGCCCGCATTCTCGCCGTAGCGAAGAACCTGAGCCTCGACGGTCGCGATGTCACCCTGGTCAGCAAAGACCTGCCGATGCGGGTCAAGGCGTCGGCGTGCGGGCTGGAGGCCGAGGAGTACCGCGCCGAGTTCGCCGTCGACAGCGGGTGGGTCGGCATGGCCGAGCTGGACATCTCGGTCGAGGACATGGATGCGCTGTACGAAACCGGTCGTCTCGAGAACGATGAGGCGCGCGAGCTGCCCTGTCACACCGGGCTGGTGCTGGTGTCGCCCCGTGGTGGGGGCCTCGGGCGGGTGAGCCCGGACAAGACGATCCGGCTGGTGCGAGGCGACCGTGACGCGTTCGGCCTGCACGGACGTAGCGCCGAGCAGCGCATCGCCCTGGACCTGCTGATGGACCCCGACATCGGCATCGTCAGCCTGGGTGGGCGTGCCGGCACCGGCAAGAGCGCCCTGGCCATCTGCGCCGGGATCGAGGCGGTCATGGAGCGCCGGCAACACCGCAAGGTGATCATCTTCCGGCCGCTGTATGCCGTGGGCGGCCAGGAGCTTGGCTACCTGCCCGGCAGTGAGTCCGAGAAGATGGGGCCGTGGGGTCAGGCGGTCTTCGACACCCTGGGCGCACTGGTCTCGACCGAGGTGGTCGAAGAGATTCTGGACCGGGGAATGCTGGAGGTCCTGCCCCTGACCCACATCCGCGGCCGGTCGTTGCACGACTCCTTCGTCATCGTCGACGAGGCCCAGTCGCTCGAGCGCAACGTGTTGTTGACGGTGCTCTCGCGGATCGGCCAGAACTCCAAGGTGGTCCTGACCCATGACGTCGCGCAGCGCGACAACCTGCGGGTCGGTCGCCACGACGGCGTCGCTGCGGTCATCGAGGCGCTCAAGGGCCATCCGCTCTTCGCGCACGTCACCTTGACCCGCAGCGAGCGCAGCCCGATCGCGGCACTGGTCACCGACCTGCTCGAAGGCCTCGAGGTCTGAAGACTTCTGGTGCCCGTCCGCTGTCGTTCACACAGGCGATTTGGAAACTCTCGAGAAATTTGCGACCGTATACGCGTAATATCTCGTTTTCATAACGCGGTGTCAGGCAACGACGCTCCGCCACGGTGGAGTGTTCCTCTTCCACTCGTCGCGCTGATCTGCGTTCAGGCCGCCAGATCCGGTGGCCTGACTCGTGTGGAGGTTGGATGACCAAGCCTTACCCAGGCCGTCACCGTAGTCCGGGCCGGCACCGTACCCAGGCTGCTCCCTTTGCGACGCCCATCGTCTTCTCTCGTATGCTTCGTCGTCCGCTTGCCTCGACTCTGGCGCTCGCCTCTGTTGTCGGGGTCAGTGCCGCCGGCTACGCTTCCGCGGCCAAGCCACACACCACCCCCGTCTCGTTCAAGGCCAGCCCCGTCGCTGTGGCCCAGGCCGCCGAGCTCTCTGACAACCAGAGAGACACCAACGCCGCGCTGGCCCAGGCCCGTCGTGCCGGCGTACAGCGTGCATCTGCTCTGACGCAGCAACAGAAGGCCGCCGCCGATGCCCTCGCTGCGGCGCTAACGCGCGCTCGCAAGGCTGCGGCTGAACGCGTCGCGCGCGACCAGCAACGCCAGGGCATCCTCGCCCGGGCCCAGTCCGATCCACGTGCCGTCGCGCGACTGCTGGTCGGTGACCGCGGCTGGGGAGACGCACAGTTCGGTTGCCTCGACAGCCTGTGGGCGAAGGAGAGTGGCTGGCGCTGGAACGCCAACAACTCCAGTTCCGGCGCCTACGGGATCCCCCAGTCGCTGCCCGGTTCCAAGATGGCTTCCATCGCCAGCGACTGGGCCACCAACCCGGTCACGCAGATCAAATGGGGCCTGCAGTACATCTCAGCCAGGTACGGCGATCCGTGTTCGGCCTGGGCCCAGTCCCGCGCCACGAACTGGTACTGATCCCCAACGGGTACTGAGCTCCGACTGGCACTCAGCTCACTGGGGGGAGTTCGGGCGGGTCATCGAGAACACGTCCAGCGCCTCGTCGAGCTGAGCCTCGGTCAGGTCGCCTGCATCGATGTGGCCACGAGCGATGACGATGTCGCGGATGGACCGTTGCTCGCGCAGTGACTGCTTGACGACAGCGGCGGCTGCTTCGTATCCCAGGTAGCGGTTGAGCGGCGTGACGATTGCCGGAGATCCCTGGGCCAGGTCGAGGCAGCGCTCTTCGTCGGCGGTGATGCCATCGACGCAGCGGTCGGCCAGAAGTCGAGATGCGCGAGCCAGCAAGGTCAACGACTCCAACAGGTTTCGCCCGATCACCGGCAGCATGACATTGAGCTCGAAGTTGCCCGCAGCACCTGACGTGGTGATGGTCACGTCGTTTCCGATGACCTGTGCGCACACCATGAGGACTGCCTCGGGGATCACCGGGTTGACCTTGCCGGGCATGATGCTCGACCCCGGCTGCAGATCGGGCAGGTGGATCTCGCCCAGACCGGCCCGCGGACCCGAAGCCATCCAGCGCAGATCGTTGCAGATCTTGGTCAGGCTGACAGCCAGGACCTTGGCGGCCCCGCTGAGAGCGACCAGCGCGTCCTGCGCGGACTGTGCCTCGAAATGGTCGACAGCCTCACGAAACGCACTGCCGGTGGCCTCACTGAGCTGGGCGATCACGGCGTGGGCGAACCCGGGTGCAGCGTTCAGGCCGGTCCCGACGGCGGTCCCTCCCAGAGGCAGCTCGGAGGCGCCGTCCGCGCCCAGAAGCAGTCGGTCGCAAGCCAGGTCGACCTGACGCCGATAGCCGCCGAACTCCTGGCCGAGGGTGACGGGCACCGCATCCATCAGGTGTGTGCGCCCGGCTTTGACGACGCCGGCGAACGCGCTCTGGCGACCCTGCAGAGCGGTGGAGAGATGCTGCAGCGCCGGGACCAGCAGGTCCCGGGTGGTGAGCACTGCGGCCACCCGGATGGCGGTGGGAAAGGTGTCGTTGCTGGACTGTCCGGCGTTGACGTGGTCGTTGGGGTGGATTGCCAGACCTGTCGTGAGGTGCGCGATCCGGGCCACGACCTCGTTCACGTTCATGTTGGTTGACGTGCCGGAGCCGGTCTGGAAGACGTCGACGGGGAACTGGCTGTCGTGCTGTCCGCGCGCGACCTCGTCTGCGGCTTCCGAGATGGCTTGCGCGACGTCGGGATCCAGCAGTGAGAGGTCGGCGTTGACACGAGCGGCAGCGGACTTGATCTGGGCTAGCGCATGGATGACCGGCAACGGCATGGTGAGCCCGGAGATGGGGAAGTTCTGCACGGCCCGAGCCGTCTGGGCACCCCACAGGGCGTCCGCCGGCACCTCGACGTCGCCCATCGAGTCGTGTTCTAGCCTGCTACCGCTACCGGAATCCGTCATGACTGAATCATGACCCAAGATCGGTGCCCAGAAGGGGTGCCCAGAAAGGGTGCCCAGAATCGGACCTCGAAGTCACGTCTCAGAGCTTGCGCAACCGGACCCTGTGGACGCTGTGGTCCTCGTCTTTGGACAGGATCAGGTTGGCCCGGCCGCGCGTGGTGACCACGTTGTGGATCAGGTTCGGCCCGTTGATCGAGGACCAGATATTGCCGGCTGTGTCGCGGGCCTGCTCGTCGGTCAGCTCCGCGTAACGGTGGAAGTAGGAGTTCGGATCGGTGAAGGTGGTCTCACGCAGGCGGAGGAACCGCTCGACATACCACCGCTTGATGTCCTCGGTTCTGGCGTCGACAAAGACGGAGAAGTCGAAGAAGTCGCTGACCGCCAGGCCGGTACGTCCGTCGGCCCGCACCCTCGGAGGCTGCAGGACGTTGAGTCCTTCGACGATCAGCACGTCCGGGTGGCGCACGACGATCTGCTCGTCCGGGACGATGTCGTAGGTGAGGTGCGAATAGACGGGTGCGCTGACCTCTTCCTTGCCGGACTTGACCTCGGCGACGAACCTGAGCAGGGCCCGGCGGTCGTAGGACTCGGGAAAACCCTTGCGCTCCAACAGCCCCCGGCGCTCGAGCTCGGCGTTGGGGTGCAGGAAGCCGTCGGTTGTCACCAGCTCGACCCGAGGCGTGCCGGGCCACCGGGCCAGCAGCTCACGCAGGATTCTCGAGGTGGTGGACTTGCCCACGGCCACGGAACCTGCGACCCCGATGACGAACGGGGTCCGCTCAGGGCGCTCGCCGAGGAAGTCGGTCGTGATGCGGTGCAGGCCCGCGGTGGCGGCGACATAGAAGTTGAGCAGCCTTGAAAGAGGGAGATAGACCTGTTCGACCTCGGCGAGGTCGAGCCGGTCACCCGTGCCCTGCAGCCGGGCGACGTCGTCCTCGGTCAGGCTCAGCGGGTGCTGGTCGCGCAGACGCGCCCACGCCGCACGGTCGAGTTCGACGTACGGCGACGGCAGGGCAGGGCCATTGAGGGGTCGCATCCGGCCCATTGTTGCCCAAGCGCGCTCGATACGGAGACATGAAAGCCTCACGTTAGGCTGGCGGGCATGTGCGGAATCGTGGGATACGTGGGCCCCAACGTCGACGGCAGGGCTCTCGAAGTGGTCATGGAGGGTTTGGCCAGGCTCGAGTACCGCGGCTATGACTCCGCCGGCGTGGCGCTGGTCGTGGAGGACCACGTAGTCACCGCGAAGCGCGCAGGAAAGCTGGTCAACCTGACCGACGCTCTGGCCGAGGCGCCGCTGCCAGAGTCGCGCACCGGCATCGGGCACACCCGCTGGGCCACCCACGGCGGCCCGACCAACGTGAATGCACACCCCCACCGAGGTGGCGCCGACGGCAAGCTGGCCCTGATCCACAACGGCATCATCGAGAACTTCCACAGGCTGAAGTCCGGGCTGATGGATGACGGCGTCGCGTTCCTCAGCGAGACCGACACCGAGGTCGTCGCCCAGCTCCTGGCCCGTACTTACAGCACCACCGGCGACCTCACCGAAGCCATGCGCCAGGTTGTGGGCGGTCTCGAAGGCGCCTTCACGCTGCTGGCCGTGCATGCGGACCAACCCGGGGTCGTGGTCGGTGCGCGACGCAACAGCCCCCTGGTCGTCGGCCTGGGCGAGGGGGAGAACTTCCTCGGTTCTGACGTCGCGGCCTTCATCGGCTACACCCGCGAGGCGCTCGAGCTGGCACAGGACCAGATCGTCACGATCACGACCGACGGCGCGAAGATCATCAACTTTGACGGAACACCGGCTCATGGCAAGCAGTACCACGTCGACTGGGACGCCGCCGCCGCCGAGAAGGGTGGCTTCCCGAACTTCATGGCCAAGGAGATCCACGACCAACCGCACGCGGTCGCTGACACCCTCCTGGGTCGCACCGACGCGACGGGTCGTCTCGTGCTGGACGAGCTGCGCATGGACGAGTCCGAGCTGCGCGCTGTGGACAAGATCGTGTTCATCGCGTGTGGCACGGCTGCCTATGCCGGCATGGTCGCCAAGTACGCCCTCGAGCACTGGACCCGTATTCCGTGCGAGGTCGAGCTGGCACACGAGTTCCGTTACCGCGACCCGGTGGTCAACGAACACACCCTGGTCGTCGCGATCTCTCAGTCCGGCGAGACGATGGACACCCTGATGGCGGTCAAGCACGCGCGTGATCTGGGCGCCCGCGTCATCGCCATCTGCAACACCCACGGCTCGACGATCCCGCGCGAGTCCGACGCCGTGCTCTACACCCACGCTGGCCCCGAGATCGCGGTCGCCTCCACCAAGGCTTTCCTGGCCCAGATCACGGCCTGCTACATCTTGGGCCTCTATCTCGCTCAGCTCCGAGGGGGCACCTACGCCGATGAGGCGCAGGCCGTGATGAAGGACCTGCACGAGATGCCGGCCAAGATCCAGACCG
>JBDTMW010000009.1:0-18515 GCA_039934065.1 Actinomycetota bacterium
GCTTGACGGTCAGGGGCTCGACGCCGTTCAGCCGGGCGTGCTGGTGCAGGGCGCAGCCGGCGCCGCCCGGGAAGCCTGGACGGTTCAGGAAGATACAGGCGCCGTCGACAACCCGGGTCTTGAGCTGTCCTTCTTCCTTGAGCTTCCAGCGTCCCCCCTGGCCGGCCGGATGGAGCTGCCACTCGTCCTCGCCGAGCTCGGCAACGGCGGCCTTCACCCGGGAGACATCGTCCTTGTCGGTGAAGTGCGCGCCCAGCGTGCAGCAGCCGTCGTCGGGGCGATCCTCATAGACACCGGCGCAGCCGCTCCCGAAGATGCATGACCATGACGACGTGAGCCAGGTCAGGTCGCATCGGAAGCGCTGGTTGGCATCGGCGGGGTCGACGAACTCCACCCACATGCGCGGGATGTCGAGGGCTGTCTCTGGCATCCACCAAGACTATGCGGCAGAACACCATTCGGTATGACGCGACGGCCTCGGCAGCAACGGCCGATAGGTTCACCTCATGCGACTCGGCGTGATCGACGTGGGCTCCAACACGGTCCACCTGCTCGTGGTGGACGCTCATGTCGGCGCCCATCCACTGCCAGCCTCATCTCACAAGATCGAGCTGCGGCTCGCGGAGCATGTCGGCGATGATGGCTCGATCGACCGATCGGGCGCCGATGCCTTGGTGGCGTTCACCCGCGAGTGCCTCACGTTTGCCGAGGATCAGGGTGTCGAAGATCTCCTTGCGTTTGCCACCAGCGCAATTCGCGACGCGCCGAACGGGGAGGCGGTTCTCGCACGGGTGCTCGACGAGACCGGAGTCGAGCTGCAGGTGCTGTCCGGTGAGGACGAGTCGAGGCTCACGTTCCTGGCGGTCCGTCGTTGGTTCGGCTGGTCCAGCGGTCGCCTGCTGGTGGTGGATATCGGTGGCGGCTCGCTCGAGCTGGCCGCCGGCATCGACGAAGTGCCCGACGTCGCACTCAGCCTGCCGTTGGGCGCAGGGCGGCTGACCAGGTCAGCGCTGGCGGACGACCCGCCCACCCATGGGCAGGTCAAGACCCTGCGCAAACACGTCCGGGCCGACATCGCCCGGGTGCTGCGCGAGGTGAACAAAGCGGGGGTGCCCGACCGTTACGTCGGAACCAGCAAGACCCTGCGGTCGCTGGCAAGGGTCACCAGCGCTGCAGGCAGCGGGGACGGGACGTACGCCGTCCGCACCCTCGCGCGGGCGAACGTCACGGCCCTCGTCGAGCGGCTCGCCGAGATGAGCAATGCCGAGCGGTCGCGGCTGCCCGGGGTCAGCGCCGAACGTGCACCTCAGCTGCTGGCAGGGGCGATCGTCGCCGACGCCGTCATGGATCTGCTCGGCATCGAACGGCTCGACATCTGCCCGTGGGCACTGCGCGAAGGCGTGATCCTGAGGCGACTGGACTGGATCTCCGCGGGTTGAGGCGTACCGCCAGACCCATGGCTAGGCTCGGAGCCATGACCGCAGTCCTGGTGCCGATCGCGCGAGTCGCGCTGTCCACCTCGTCTGTCTACCCACTGAACTGCGCCGCGGCGTTCGAGCTCGCTGAGCGGCTGGGCTACGACGGTGTCGAGGTCATGGTGTGGACCGACCCGGTCTCCCAGGAAGCAGGTGCGCTGAAGGCGTTGTCGGACCTGCACTCCATGCCGGTCGTGTCGATTCACGCGCCCACTTTGCTACTCACCCAGCGGGTCTGGGGCCCGGAGGCCTGGCCCAAGGTGGACAACTCCATCGAGCTGGCCACAGCCCTGGGTGCCGACACGGTGGTGCTGCATCCGCCCTTTCGCTGGCAGAAGGAGTACGCACGCGCCTTCGCTGACGGGGTGGCCTTTCGCGAACATGACTCCGGTATCAGGCTCGCCGTCGAGAACATGTTTCCCTGGCGGGCCCGCAACCGCTCGGTCGAGGCGTACCTGCCGCACTGGGACCCGGTCGACCAGCCCTATGACCACGTGACGCTGGACCTGTCGCATACGGCGACGTCCGGGTCAGACGCGATGGCGATGGCCGCGGCGCTCGGGCCCCGGCTGGCGCACATCCACCTCGCCGACGGACTGGGCTCGCCCATGGACGAGCACCTGGTTCCCGGCCGTGGCACTCAGCCGTGCGGTGAGTTGCTCGAAACCCTTGCGATGCAACAGTTTTCGGGCTCCATCGTTGTCGAGGTCAGCACCCGTCGGGTGTCTGACGAACAGCGAGAGGTGGATCTGGCCGAGGCGTTGGCATTTGCGAGGCTGTACCTCGCTGCAGCCGCGGTCGTGACCTGACCCGACCTGACCTGATGAGGTCCGCCTGCCGTATCGACTCCCTTGTCGCTCATTCGCGCGAGGGCATAGGTTCCAGCGCATGATGAACTACGAGGATCCCGCCGTCGTCGTGGACGACCTTCACGTCATTCGGGGTTCCCGTGAGGTCCTGCCCGGCATCTCCCTATCCGTGCCGCGCGGGCAGGTGGTTGGCCTGCTCGGACCCAATGGCGGAGGCAAGACCACTCTCCTGCGTTCGATCGTCGGCGTTCAGATCGTGGCGGGTGGCACCGTCACGGTCCTGGGGGAGCCTGCAGGGTCGCCGAGCCTGCGGTCACGCGTGGGTTACGTCACCCAGGATGCGAGCGTGTACGCCGACCTGACGGTCCGCGACAACCTCGCTTACTTCGCCGCTCTCGCCGGCGCCCCACGTGCCGATGTTGAGCGGGTCATCGAGCTGGTCGACCTGACTGCCGACATCGACTCGCGGGTGGACCGGCTCTCCGGTGGTCAGCGATCGCGCGTGTCGCTGGGGGCGGCGCTGGTCGGGTCCCCTGAGCTGCTGGTCCTGGATGAGCCCACGGTCGGGCTCGACCCGGTGCTGCGCCGCGACCTCTGGGAGCTGTTCCGCGGCCTCGCCAGCGAGGGCACCACCCTGCTGGTGTCGAGCCACGTCATGGACGAGGCGACCCGGTGCGATCGGCTGCTGCTGCTCCGCGAGGGTCGACTGCTCGCGGACGAGTCCCCGGAGGGCCTGTTGGCTCGCACAGGGGCTCCGGATGCCGAGCACGCCTTCTTCACCCTGATCGAAACCGAGGGAGCGGCATGAACCCGCGGCTCACGCTCGCGACCGCGCGGCGGGTGCTGCTGCAGGTCCGTGCCGACCACCGCACGCTGGCTCTCATGATCGCGGTTCCGTGCGTTCTCATCGGCTTGCTGGCCTGGATCTACAACGGAACCCCCGTATTTGACAAGATCGGCGCCCCCTTGCTGGGTGTCTTCCCCTTCGTCGTGATGTTCCTCATCACGAGCGTCGCAACCCTTCGGGAGAGGTCGTCGGGCACGCTCGAGCGTCTGCTCTCGACACCCCTGGGCAAGGGTGACTTCCTTGGTGGCTACGCGCTGGCTTTCGGCGCGCTTGCCGTTGTCCAGGCCTTGGTGGCAACGGGATTCGCGATCTGGGTGTGCGGGCTCGACGTCGCCGGCCCGCGCTGGCTACTCGTCGTCGTGGCGGTGGTCGATGCCGTCCTGGGCACTGCGACCGGCTTGTTCGTCAGCGCTTTCGCGCGCACCGAGTTCCAGGCGGTCCAGTTCATGCCCGCCTTCGTGTTGCCACAGTTCCTTCTGTGCGGGCTGCTGGTGCCGCGCAACGGGTTGCCCCGTTTCCTGGAGCTGGTCTCCGACGTCCTGCCCCTGTCCTATGCCGTTGACGCGATGCGCACCCTCACGACCCAGGTCGATGCGGCCGCCGACGTCGGTCGCGACGTGGCGATCGTGGCGGTGTTCGTGGTGGCCGCCATCGCCCTTGGCTCGCTGACGCTCCGACGTCGTACTCCCTGACCTGTCAGAGGGCTGCGCCGTACGGCTGTCCGACCCCGGGGAATAGCCTTGACCGGACTCGTCGTGGACGGCAAACGGAGGAAAGCGTGTTGGATGTAAGCGGTGTGCTGCGCCAGGGGTTGCTGCAGCTGGCCAAGAGTGAGCGGATGCGTGACCTGATCGAGGGTGCCCCCGTCAGCAGGGACGTCGTGCGCCGGTTCGTCGCGGGTGGCTCGGCCGGAGATGTCGTCCGCGCCGCAACTGAGCTTGACCTGACCGGCCGCATGTCCACGATCGACCGTTTGGGTGAGGACACACTGGACCTCGGGCAGGCGCAGGCCACGCGAGACGCCTATCTCTTGCTTCTGGCGGACCTCAGCGCTGCCGACCTGACCACCGGGGGCCGGGTCGAGGTCAGCCTCAAGCTGAGCGCGCTCGGTCAGGCACTCCCGGGCGACGGCGCCAAGATCGCCCTCGAGCACGCTCGCGAGATCTGTCAGGCCGCGGCCGATGCCGGTACGACGGTGACCCTCGACATGGAGGACCACACGACCACGGACACGACCATGGAGTCACTGCGCGAGCTGAGGCAGGACTTCCCCTCGGTGGGTGCGGTGCTGCAGACCTACCTGCGCCGGACCGAGGCCGACTGTCGCGACCTCGCCTACGAGGGCAGCCGTGTCCGTCTGTGCAAGGGCGCCTATGACGAGCCAGAGGCAGTCGCCTTCCAGACCAAGGACGACGTCGACAGGTCGTTCGTCCGGTGCCTCAAGGTGTTGATGGAGGGCCAGGGTTATCCGATGATCGCCAGCCACGACCCGCGCCTGGTTGAGATCGCGGGCGCGCTGGCCCACAAACACGAGCGCGCGGCCAATACGTACGAGTACCAGATGCTCTTCGGCATCCGGCCCGAGGAGCAGAAGAGGATTGCCGACCGCGGGGACCAGATGCGGGTCTATCTCCCCTACGGGCAGGAGTGGTACGGCTATCTGATGCGGCGGATGGCTGAGCGCCCCGCCAACACGATGTTCTTCCTGCGTTCCCTTGTGACCAAAGGCTGAGGTGGCCAACGATGTCGGTGTCTGACCGAGGCGGTTCGAAGACCGTCGCCATCCTGGGCGTGGGCGTGATGGGCTCGACGCTGCTCGCCGGCCTCATCCGGTCCGGGCGCGCCGCCGCTGACCTGGTCATCACGGGACGAAACGCCGAACGCGCCGGCGAGCTGGCGGAGACGTACGGCGTTCGCCTGATGAGTAACGTCGATGCGGCCGCGGGCGCCGACACCCTGGTGTTAGTGGTCAAGCCCCAGGACATGGACGGTCTGCTCGCCGAGCTCAGTGACCATGTCCGGCCCGGCGCCCTCGTGGTCAGTCTGGCCGCCGGTATCACCACCGGATTCCTGGAAGAGCGACTGCCGGGGGGCACGGCGGTCGTCAGGGTCATGCCCAACACACCTGCGCTGGTTGACGAGGGCATGGCTGCGATCAGCCCCGGCAGCCATTGCGACGAGGGGCACCTGAACGAGGCCGAGGAGCTGCTGCGATCCTGCGGCAAGGTTCTGCGGGTCCCCGAGAAGCACCTCGATGCCGTCACCGCGATCAGTGGCAGCGGACCGGCATACATCTTCTATGTGGTGGAGGCCATGATCGAGGCGGGCGTTCTGCTCGGTATGCCCCGCGCGACCTCCACCGAGCTCGTGGTCCAGACGCTCTACGGCGCGGCCACGATGCTCAAGGAGACCGGCCAGCACCCCACGGTGTTGCGCGAGCAGGTCTCCAGCCCGGGCGGCACCACGATGGCCGCCCTGCGCCAGCTCGACGACCACAAGGTGCGTGCGGCATTCGTCACGGCCATGGAGGCGGCCGCCAAGCGCTCGAAGGAACTCGCCTCCGGCAATGCCTGAGTCCGAGGCCGTGAGGGTATGCCGGCTGGCCGCCGATGACTGGAGGGCCTACCGCGCGATCCGGTTGGCCATGTTGCAGGACGCGCCTTCGGCCTCCTGCCGCACCTAGCCTGTATGAACGAGAAGGCTTCGTTGCCACGGGGCACAGCGTCCCTTACCCGAATGATGACCAGCTGATGGAGATCGAGATGGGACTTGTGCTCGGATGAAGGAGACCACTGTGCGCGTCATCGGGGAAGATGACTGGCAGCTGTACCGCCATGTCCGGCTGGCGGCCCTGCGGGATGCTCCCGACGCCTTCATCGCCACTGAGGCGCAGGAAGAGGCCCTTGACGAAGCAGCCTGGCGCGAGCGGATCCGTCGGTCACGCCGGCTGGTTGCGGAGAGCGACGGGTCACCTATCGGCGTTGTCAGCATCGGGCCAGGTGACCCTGGAAGTTTCAGCACCGGTGAGCTGTTCGGCCTGTGGGTGGCGCCGGCTGGACGGGGCACCGGGGTCGCCTGGAAGCTGGTTGAGGCAGGCGCCGCCCAGGCTCTTGCCGATGGGCACACCCACCTCGGCTACTGGGTCGGCACGGACAACGGCCGGGCCGTTGCTTTTGCCAGCAGCTTCGGGTTCCGCCCGACGGGCACCCGTCGGGCGATGCGGGTGACGAACGGAGCCGATGGAGCCGAGGAGATACTGATGGTCCTGCCTCTGGGCATGGACCCGGGCGCGGTCCCGATCACGGTTCGTTACTGACCTCGGCGCCAGGGCGTGCCGGCGCCCACGCAGTCAGGGGCGGCCGGCCAGCCGATCGATGAGCTCGCTCGGTCCGCTCACGATGAGGGTGTGCTGGGCCGTCACCTTGGTCTCGGGGACAGCGTGGTTGAAGTCCTCGCCAGGCGCTTTCACGCCGACGACGGTCACGCCGTACTTGCTGCGAATCTGGCTCTGCGCCAACGTGAAACCGATCGCCTCTCGTGGCGGCGCCATCTTCGCGATGGCGTACCCGTCATCGAACTGGATGTAGTCCTGCAGCTTGCCGTTGACCAGGTGCGCCACCCTGCGACCCGAGTCGGCCTCGGGCTGGACGACGTGCTGCACCCCGATCCGCTCCAGGATGCGCGCGTGCTCGAGACTGACGGCTGAGGCCCAGATGGACGGTATGCCGACGTCGACGAGGTTGCCGGCGGCCAGTACCGACGCCTCGATCGACGAGCCGATGCCGATCACCGCGATCTTGAAGCTGCTCGCGTTTGACGCCTCGATCGTGCGCGGCAGTGATGCGTCGGCAAGGATGACCCGGGCCAGTCGACCAGAGAAGCTCTCGGCCAGGCCCTGGTCCTTCTCGATGGCGACGACCTTGTGCCCGAGCCGGCTCAGCTCAAGAGCGGCCTCAGCGCCGAATCGACCGAGCCCGATCACCAGGACGTCATCCTCGTACAGGCGGTTCTTGGCCATGTGTCCTCCTCGAACGTGCAGTTCATCAGGTCGTCTGCAGGGGCGGCGACCGGTAGCGTGCCATCATGCCAACACAGGCGCGCGTGGTCTGGGACCAGAGCTTCACGGGGTACGACTTCGGTATGGAGCATCCCATGAATCCGTTGCGCCTCGATCTGACTGCCCGGTTGTGCGGAGCCTTCGGCCTGTTCGACGGGCCGGACGTCGAGGTCGTCAACCCGGGCGTGCCCGATGACGAGGTTCTGCTCACCGTCCACGATGCCGACTACGTGGCGGCGGTGCGTCGGGCCTCTGTCAGTCCCGGCGACGCGGATCAGTCCCGCGGTCTTGGCACCGAGGACGACCCCGCCTTCCTGAAGATGCATGAGATCAGCGCCCGTATCGTGGCCGGTTCCCTGGATGTCGCCAGCGCGGTCTGGCGCGGAGAGACCAAGCACGGTGTCAACTTCTGCGGTGGGCTGCACCACGCGATGCCGGAGCGGGCTTCGGGGTTCTGCATCTACAACGACGCTGCGGTGGCGATCCAGTCGCTGCTCGACAGCGGTGCCCAGCGAGTGGCCTATGTCGACGTTGACGTTCACCACGGCGACGGCGTGGAACGTTTCTTCTGGGACGACCCGCGGGTGCTCACCGTCTCCATCCACGAGACCGGCAGGGTCCTGTTCCCGGGCACCGGTTTTCCTGGTGACACCGGCGGGCCGGGTGCGCCCGGGACAGCCGTCAACGTGGCCCTGCCGCCCGGCACCGGTGACGCCGCGTGGTTGCGGGCATTCCACTCGGTCGTGCCTGCCGTGTTGCGTGCGTTCAACCCCGAGATCCTGGTCAGTCAAAACGGATGCGACTCGCATTACCTGGATCCGCTGGCGCACCTGTCGCTGTCGCTGGACGCCCAGCGCACGTCATACGAGTCCATCCACGATCTGGCCCACGAGCTCTGCGGCGGCAAGTGGGTCTCGCTCGGCGGTGGCGGCTATGC
Organism: Actinomycetota bacterium; assembly: GCA_039934065.1. Classification (GTDB taxonomy): domain Bacteria; phylum Actinomycetota; class Actinomycetes; order Actinomycetales; family Dermatophilaceae; genus UBA4719. Next base: position 8,126 of record JBDTMW010000009.1, read on the forward strand.
GGTCGTCGACGTCGTTCCTCGGGCATGGACTCATCTGACGGCTATCGCCGCTCACCGTCCGATCCCCCTCGAGGCCGAGGTGCCGAAGGCGTGGCGGGATCACGTCGAGCTGATCAGCGGGCAGGCGGGGCCGACCCATATGGGCGACGGCAAGGCTGAGCGTGGACGGGTGTGGTGGCGTTCGTGGGAGGTCGGTTACGACCCCGCGGACCCGGTGGATGCTGCTGTGATGGCTACCCGGGCGGCCGTCTTTCCCCTGCACGGCCTCGACATCTGGTTTGACTGACAGGTCGATTGCCGGCGTGTCGGCTGGACAACCTACGAAATCTACGTCGTTTACGGCTTCCCCACGGGTCACTTCTGCCCCTATCGTTACGCCTGCACGTACGTGGAAGTCTGCCGGAGGGGAAGCCGGCACTATGGCACGTGTGGAAGATCGAGGTGCACGATGGCTCAAGAAGGCCAATTGGCCGAGGTGCGGTTTGTGACCGTCGCCGAGGTCGCCTCGCTTATGCGCGTGTCGAAGATGACGGTCTATCGCCTGGTCCATAGCGGTGAGCTTCCGGCCGTTCGGGTCGGTCGGTCGTTCCGCGTTCCGGAGAGTGCGGTTCACGACTATCTGCGTGCGTCTTTCGTCGACACAGCCTGAGCAGGTTCGCGTGATTGACGACGAAGGCGGGCCGCACTCAGCGACCCGCCTTCGTCGGTTCTCCGGGGGGCGCCAGGTCGGGAGGAGACGAGCCTGCTTGGCTGTCCCGAGGCTGAAGCGGGATCTTGCGACCGGACCGGGGTTTGGGCAGGGGGTTGCGGGGGCGGTAGGCTAGCGCGGAATGTTCGGCGTGGTGCGGAGTTCGTGCCTGCAAAGACGCACGTCGGCACGGCAGTTGGTAACAACCCAGCACCACCCACCTATCCACGCTTGAAGCAAGGACACTCATGGGCTCAGTCATCAAGAAGCGCCGCAAGCGGATGGCGAAGAAGAAGCACCGCAAGCTACTTCGCAAGACGCGACACCAGCGTCGCAACAAGAAGTAGCGCGCGCTTCATGCGGGGCCCGTCACGGTGATGGCGGGCCTTCGTGCTGCTCTGGCTAGGATCGTCTTAACCGCCAGGTGTGGCGACACCACTGTGGTGATGTGGCGGCGTGAAGAGACAAACGGTGGCGATGGAGGTTGACTCATGGCGGATGTGGTCCTGGTAACGGGAGTCTCCCGCTACCTCGGCGGCCGTTTCGCGCGTCTGCTCACCGCCGAGCCTGGCATCAAGCGAGTGATCGGCGTTGACGTCATTCCGCCGCTGCACGACATCGGCAACGCCGAATTCGTCCGGGCCGACATCCGAAACCCGATGATCGCCAAGATCATCACGCAGGCCGAGGTCGACACCGTCGTCCATATGAACCTCATCGCCACACCGCTGTCTGCGGGCGGACGGGTCTCCCAGAAAGAGATCAACGTCATCGGCACCATGCAGCTCCTGGCGGCCTGCCAGAAGGCCCCGAGCATCCGCCGTCTCGTGGTCAAGTCCTCGGCCGCTGTCTACGGATCCTCGCCTCGCGACCCGGCGATGTTCACGGAGGATATGGGTCCAAAGTCATTGCCACGGATAGGTTTTGGCAAGGACTCGGTCGAGGTCGAGGGATATGTCAGGGGCTTCTCGCGACGCCGTGGGGACGTCGAGATCTCGATGTTGCGACTGGCCAACATCATCGGCCCCGGCATCAAGACCAGCTTGACCGACTACTTCAGCCTGCCGGTGATCCCGACGCCGTTCGGATATGACGCCAGGCTTCAGCTGGTCCATGAGGACGACGCCCTCGAGGGACTGAGGCTCGCCACCATGGGCCCTCCGGTCGGCATCGTCAACGTGTCAGGCGACGGCGTCATCACAGTGCAGCAGGCCATTCGACTCTCAGGCCGGGCCTCCTTCCCGGTCCCGATGTCCTCTGGCGGGCTTCTGGGCCAGCTGGTCAAGCGCGCGGGGCTGGCGGACTTCTCGCAGGACCAGATGCGCTTCCTGGCATGGGGGCGAGTGCTGGACACCACCAGGATGCGCGAGGTACTCGGTCTTGAGCCGAAGTACACGACCCGCACGGCATTCGAGGACTTCCTCTCCCACCTGGGGTCAGGGTTGCCGGGTGGCCCTGCGATCGGTGCGGCGGTCAGCGGACTGGCGGGTTCGGTTGTCAACGTGATCGGACGCACATTGATGCCAGGAAGGAACGACTGATGGTTGATCCCAAGGTCCTCCCGCTGTCCGGCGGGTCCCCTCCGAAGAAGTCGGCGGGCCGCAGTCCGGGCGCGGACGCCTTTGCTGCCGGCGTCGCCAGGGCCTCCGGCGAGCGAGCCAAGCGCCGGCGGACACCGATGCTGGTCGACCCGTCAGACGAGGGGAGCGGGCCGCGCCCTGCTCTCCGTTCCGTCGACGGCACTGGTGCCGTCCGCGCCCACCGCCCACGACCGGTGCCGAAGTCCCGACCAGTTCCGACGGCCAAGTCCGCGAGCGTCTCGGGGGCCCGATCCCAGAAGGAGCCACGACGCCCCGCGAGGGCGAGCTTCAATACTCCCGCGGCCGCGCCTGCGTCTGCGGCCCGGCTTGGCCTGGGGCCAGCCCCTGTGCTGCCTGGTGCCTCGAAGGCGCCGTCACCCAGCACGAAGGCAGTCTCCAGCCTGGACGAGCTGCTCAAGATGGCGATCTCCAGCCTGCGGGGCGCGGCCGAGATGGCCGGACTCTCCGGCGAAGAGGTCGAACGTCGGGTGGCCGGGACGCTTGCTTTTGTCCGTCGTCGGCTTACCGGGGACTACGCCGTCGATCAGTACGGCTTCGACGAGGACTTCACCGAGCACATCTACCTTCCGTTGCTGCGGCCTTTGTACAAGTCGTGGTTCCGCGTGGAGGTGCGCGGCATCGGTAACATCCCCAGCGCGGGCGGCGCGCTCATCGTGGCAAACCATTCCGGCACGATCGCCCTCGACTCGCTGATGACCCAGGTCGCGGTTCATGACGAACATCCGGCTCGGCGTCATCTGCGCATGCTGGCCGCAGATCTGGTCTTCCAGACGCCACTCGTCGGCGAGGTGGGGCGCAAGAGCGGTTCCACCCTGGCCGCCAACCCTGATGCCGAACGACTGTTGGCGTCCGGCGAGCTCGCCGGCGTATGGCCCGAAGGGTTCAAGGGGGTCGGCAAGCCGTTCAGCGAGCGCTACAAGCTGCAGCGGTTCGGCCGAGGCGGATTCGTAGCGGCCGCACTACGAACCGGTGTGCCGATCGTGCCCTGCTCCATCGTCGGGGCCGAAGAGATCTATCCGATCATCGGAAACCTCAAGACCATCGCCCGGCTGACCGGAGCCCCGTATATCCCTGTTACGCCGACCTTTCCGCTCCTTGGTCCGCTCGGGCTGATTCCGCTGCCGAGCAAGTGGATCATCGAGTTCGGGGCGCCGGTTGACACGGCGTCTCTGGGTCCCCAGGCGGCTGACGACCCCATGCTGGTGTTCGATCTCACCGACCAGGTCCGCGAGACGATCCAGCAGACGCTCTACGCATTGCTGATGCAGCGCAGGTCAGTCTTCTTCTGACCAGGGGGCGGGACCGATCGGCATACGCTGGCCCCTGTGACCGACTTCACCTCGCCAAGGATCGTTCTGATCTCCAAGCCCGGCTGCCATCTGTGCGGTCCGGTTCGCGAGGTGATCGAGCGCGTGGCGCGGGACCTCGGCGTCTCATGGGCAGAGCGCTCGATCCTGGACGACCCCGAGCTGAGTGCTGAGTACTGGGAACAGATCCCTGTGACATTGGTGGACGGGGTGCACCACGACCATTGGCGGATCAACGAGTCCCGACTGCGCGCGACGCTTGCCGACTCCGGGACGACGCAGGTTCCTGGGAGGTAACCCCTCGCCGGCGAGCCGAGCCGTGAGCCGCACATATCAGGTATCTGAGGTGTTCCGCGACTTTGTGCACGTGTTCACAAACATCTAGAGTCGGGGGTGACCCACGCGCTCCAGCTCCTCCGTGCTATGAGGGGCGCAACCCGAGAAGAGCCGATGCCTCCGTGATCGCGGACCCAGCAGCCCGTCGAGAGATACCCGACGCCACGGTTGCCCGGCTGCCGGAGTACTTACGTGCGCTGACGGACCTCGCCGGGCGCGGTGTCGCCTCCGTCTCGTCCGAAGAGCTGGCCACCGAGGCCGGGGTCCGGTCCGCCAAGCTGCGCAAGGATCTCAGCCACCTGGGCTCCTATGGCGTGCGCGGGGTCGGCTACGAGGTGGACATGCTGGCCCACGAGATCACCCGCCAGCTGGGGCTGACCCAACGCTGGCCCGTGGCGATTGTGGGGCTGGGCAACCTAGGGCACGCGCTGGCGGCGTACTCAGGCTTTGCCACCAGGGGCTTTCACGTTGTCGCGCTGCTGGATCGGGACTGCGAGGTCGTTGGTCAGAAGATCGCCGGGCTGGTCGTCGGGTCTGTTGACGACCTCGAGCAGGTCGTCGCCCGGCACGCAGTCGCGATCGGCGTGATTGCGACCTCGGCCTCTTCCGCACAGGATGTGTGCGACCGTTTCGTCGCCGCCGGCGTGCGGTCGGTCCTGAACTTCGCCCCGTGTGTGCTCTCGGTGCCCGAAGGCGTCGACGTACGCAAGGTCGACCTGGCGACCGAGCTGCAGATCCTTGCCTTCCACGAACAACGCAAGACCGTCCCGGCTCGCACGGGCCTGCCCTTGTTGGAGGTTGCTCCGTGAGTGTTGTCGTGCTGGGTCTGTCACATCGGTCGGCGCCGATGTCGCTGCTGGAGGCAGCGGCCCTGGACCCGGGTTGCGCCGCGGCGTTGGCCGCCGTGGTCGGCGACGGTGCCAACGTCAACGAGGCGGTTGTGCTTGCGACCTGCAACCGGGTCGAGATCTACGCCGTGGCCGAGACCTTCCACGGCGCGGTGACGGAGATCGGCGATGCCCTCGCGGCGGCGGCGGGTGTGCCGCTGGAGGTGCTTCGTGAGCATCTGTACGTCCACTACGAGGACCGCGCAATCGCCCACCTGTTCTCACTTGCCTGCGGGCTGGACTCCATGGCGGTGGGCGAGGGCCAGATCCTGGGGCAGCTGCGTACGGCGCTTCGCTCTGCACAGAGGCGCGAGCAGGTGGGCCCCACCCTGAACACCTTGTTCCAGCAGGCGTTGCGTGTCGGCAAACGAGCTCACGCCGAGACAGGCATCGACACCGTCAGCGTGTCGATGGTCGAGGCCGGTCTGCGGTACTCCGCCGACGTGCGTGGGCCGCTTGCCGATACCCGCGTGCTCGTGGTCGGCGCGGGGTCGATGAGCAGCCTCGCCGCCACCACGATCTCCAGGCTTGGGTCGGCCGGGCTCGTCATCATCAACCGCACGCTGGCCAAGGCCGAGCACCTCGCGGCGGCAACCGGTGGCCGGGCTCTTCCGCTGCAGGATCTCGAGCTTGCCCTGTCCCAGGCGGACCTGGTCATCTCGTGCACCGGCGCCGTCGGTCACGTGATCACGGCCGACCTTCTCAAGACTGCCGCCGTCGCCCGCACGGGTGGGCCTCAGGTGCTGATCGATCTTGGGCTGCCTCGCGACGTGGCGCCGGACGTCGCCGACCTGCCGGGTGTCCAGGTTGTCGGCCTCGCAGAGCTTGGCGAGGCATTGGCTGTCGATGCCAGCTTCGCGCCGCACGTCAAGGCGGTCCGCGATCTCGTGGTCGCCGAGGTGGCCGAGTACCTCCAGTACCGCCGGGCCCATGAGGTCGCACCCACCGTCGCCGCGCTACGATCCCGGGCGGCAGCTGTGGTCGCCGCAGAGCTGAGCCGCCTTGACCAGCGGCTGCCGGAGGACCTGTCCCAGAACACCCGCTCCGAGATCCAGCTCGCGGTGCACCGGGTCGTCGAGAAGCTCCTGCACACCCCGACCGTCCGGGTCAAGGAGCTTGCTGGTGACGGTCACGCCGGCGACTACACCCAAGCCCTGCGAGAGCTCTTCGACCTCGACCCACACGACGTCGCCGCCGTGTCGGTCCCACCCGAGACAGGAGCCGTGGCATGAACGGCATCAACATCCGGCTGGGCACCCGGCGCAGCACGCTCGCCACGACTCAGGCCGGTATGGTCGCCGACCAGCTGCGCGCTCTGGGGCATCTGGTGGAGATGGTCGAGATCACCACCGTGGGCGACACCTCCACAGCCTCACTGTCCAGCATTGGGGGCACGGGCGTCTTCGCCACGGCCATCCGACGGGCACTGCTCACCGGCGAGATCGACGTCGCTGTCCACTCGCTCAAGGATCTGCCGGTGGCCCCTGAGCCGGGTCTGCTGATTGCCGCTATCCCGGTTCGCGAAGATGCCCGAGACGCACTCGTGGCACGGGACGGACTGACCCTGGGTGAGCTTCCCGCCGGATCGGTGGTCGGCACTGGGTCCCCGCGCCGGGCAGCCCAGCTCGCCGCCCTCGGACTCGGCCTGCGCGTCACTGACCTCCGTGGCAACGTCGAAACCCGTATCTCGCTGGTGCACAACGGTTCCCTGGACGCCGTCCTGCTGGCCTGTTCCGGGCTCAACCGCCTCAGCCGGATGAATGAGGTCACCGAGATCCTCGATCCACTGCAGATGCTCCCGGCTCCGGGGCAGGGGGCCCTCGCGGTCGAGTGCCGCCAGGATCGCCCGGACCTGGTGGAGGCCCTGGCACCGCTCGACGACGCGGACACCCGCGCCTGCGTGACTGCCGAGCGGGCCCTTCTCGCGGCTCTCGAAGCAGGTTGCACCGCGCCTGTCGGCGCCCTGGCCGAGGTGGTCGACAGCGAACACGGCACGGAGCTGTTCCTGCGCGCTTTCGCCGGTACCGAGGACGCGAGCATAGACCTACGTCGCTCCAGCGTCGGCTCGCTGATGGAGCCTGAACGCCTTGGCCGCGAGCTCGCGGCCGTGTTGCTGGCTGACGGGGCCGCTGACATCGCCGGACTTCGCGCCCGGATATCGCCAGCCGGCGAGGACCCGCTCAACCAAGCATTCGACCAACAGCACGACCAACCGCCTGAACAACCCGAGGTGAGCGGATCCGACGGTTCGGTCGCCACCGTGATCGCCCAGCCTGTTGGCTCCCAGCCGGCTGCATCCCTTCCCCACCGATCCGCTTCGGAGAGTGCTTCGTGAGCCCAACGAGCTCGTTGACCAAGGCCCAGTCACGCCAGTCCCGTCAGTCATTGCCAGCAAAGGCTGTCCGACAGCCCGGCCGCGTCGCCTTTGTCGGCGCCGGTCCTGGTGACCCCGGCCTGCTGACCCTCCGCGCCGCGGAGTATCTCGCCGAGGCCGACGTGGTCATCATCGACCAGGTCAGCCGCGAGGAGTTCGTGGCTCGATACGCCCGTCCCGACGTCGAGATCGTCGATGCCGGTCATGGCGAGCAGGGTCAGCCGCTGACGCACGCCTCTCGGGCGAAGCTGCTCGTCAAGGCGGCCAAGTCAGCCGGGGCCGCCAACGGCAACGGGCTGGTCGTCCGGCTCATGGACGGCGACCCTGCCATGTTCAACGGTCTGTGCGAAGAGGCGCTCGCGTGCCGCAAGGCCGGTATCGAGTTCGAGGTGGTGCCCGGGGTGAGCGCCGTCAGCGCTGTCCCCACCTATGCAGGTGTCCCGCTGACGTCCGCGACCTCGCCGTCCCTGCACGTCATCAGCGGCGGAGGCACGAAGGTCGACTGGACCCGCTCGACGGCCGACAACGTCACGGTGGTCGTGCTCGGCACCCCGGAGTCACTCAGCAAGTCCCTGGGCGATCTGCTCGCGGCCGGCCGTGACGCGGCCACGCCAGTGGCAGTGACCGAACGCGGCACCACGATCAGCCAGCGCACCCACACCACCACGCTGGGTCAGGTGGTCGCCCTGATGGCCTCAGCCAGCGTCGAGTTCCCGTCCCTGGCCGTCGTCGGGTCGACCGTAGAGCTGCGCGAGCAGCTCTCGTGGTTCGAGACCAAGCCGCTGTTCGGCTGGAACATCCTCGTGCCGCGTACCAGGGATCAGGCCGGTTCGATGACCGCTCGTCTTGCGTCATACGGCGCGACAAGCGATGTCGTCCCCACCATCAGTGTCGAGCCTCCGCGCACGCCGCAGCAGATGGAACGCGCGATCAAGGGTCTGGTCACCGGACGCTACGAATGGATCGGGTTCACGTCCGTCAACGCCGTTCGCGCCGTGCGCGAGAAGTTCGAGGAGTTCGGCCTGGACGCCCGCGCGTTCGCCGGCCTGCGCATCGCGGCCGTGGGTGGCGTGACTGCAGGCGCTCTTCGTGACTGGGGCCTCGAGCCTGACCTGGTCCCCACCAGCGAGCAGTCTGCGCATGGGCTTCTCGAGGAATGGCCGCCCTTCGACGAGATCCTGGACCCGATCAACCGGGTCTTCCTCCCGCGGGCCGATATCGCAACCGACACCCTTGTCGCCGGCCTGCAGGAGATGGGCTGGGAGGTGGACGACGTCACGGCATACCGCACTGTTCGTGCTGCACCCCCGGCGGCGTCGGTCCGTGAGGCGATCAAGACCGGCAAGTACGACGCGGTCGTGTTCACCTCATCCTCGACCGTCCGCAACCTGGTCGGCATCGCGGGCAAACCGCACACGTCGACCGTTGTCGCGTGCATCGGCCCCGCAACTGCCAAGACCGCCGAGGAGCACGGCCTGCGCGTCGACGTGCTGGCCCCCGAGGCGTCCGCCGAGTCGCTGGTCGATGCCCTGGCCGAGTATGGCGTCGGTCTGGCGACCACCGCCGCCGAGGCGGGCGAGCGCGTCGTGCGCCCTAGTGCCCGAAAGGTTTCGGCCCGCCGAAAGGCCAAGTAGTGGGCTTCCCGACCGACCGGCCGCGTCGTCTCCGCCAGAACGCAGCGGTGAGGGCCCTGGTGGCAGAGACCCGGCTGCACCCGGCTGAGCTGGTGCTTCCGGTGTTCATCCGCGAGGGGGCAACAGAGACGCAGCCCATCACGTCGATGCCAGGCGTGGTCCAGCACTCACTGGACTCACTGGTCGCGGTGGCTCATCAGGCGGTCGAGGCCGGCCTGGGCGGGTTGATGCTGTTCGGTGTGCCAGCAGCTCGCGATGCCGTCGGTTCTGGCGCTCTCGACCCCGACGGCATCCTTAACGTGGCTCTGCGCAGGGTGCGCGAGGCAGTCGGCGACGATCTCGTCGTGATGGCTGACCTGTGCCTGGACGAGTTCACCGACCACGGTCACTGTGGGTTGCTCGACAACGAGGGGCGCGTCGACAACGACGCCACTCTGGAGCAGTATGCCGCCGTGGCCCTCGCGCAGGTTCGGGCCGGTGCCCACGTCCTCGGCCTGAGCGGAATGATGGACGGTCAGGTCGGTTTCGTCCGAAAAGCGTTGGACGACAACGGTTTCCAGAACACGATCATTCTGGCCTATGCGGCCAAGTACGCCTCAGGGTTCTACGGGCCGTTCCGTGAGGCGGTGGAGTCGACCCTGCAGGGCGACCGGGCGACATACCAGCAGGATCCGGCCAACGCAGCCGAGTCCCTGCGCGAGGTCGAGCTCGATCTCGCCGAGGGAGCCGACATCGTGATGGTGAAGCCGGCGTTGCCCTACCTCGACATCGTGTCGGCCGTGGCGCAGATGTCGCCGGTGCCGGTGGCCGCCTATCAGGTGTCGGGGGAGTACGCCCAGATCGAGGCCGCTGCGGCTCACGGCTGGATCGACCGCGAGCGCGTGATGATGGAGTCGCTGGTTTCCATCCGCCGGGCCGGTGCCCAGATCATCCTGACCTACTACGCCCTCGAGGCTGCCCGGCTCCTGCGCTGAGCGCCCTGGTCACCCCTGGCGTGCTCGCCCCAGAGCCCTGTCCTTGTTGCGCCGAAACCACCGAATCGGAGGCTCAAGCCGCGACATTCGGTGGTTTCGACGCAACCAGAGGGGGTAGCGCGGGTGCGAGACGGCCTTTGAACCGGCTGACGTCGCCACGCTCGAAGGCGCGTTCGACCCGTTCCGCAACCGCCCGGGGGTCCCGAGCCATTTCGCCGACGCCCCACCGTACGAACTCAAGGCCACAGTCACGGATACGGTCCTCGCGTTCCTTCTCTGCGACTACGACCCGGGCGGCTGCCTCCCTGCTCGCGCCTGCCGGGTCGAATTCTCCCAGGTACTTCCCGGAGCCATCGGCTTCGGCGACAACGCCCGCCTCGAGCCACAGGCCATCGACCCTGCCCAGGAACCGCCCACGTGAGTCGTACACGGACACCTGTGGCGCCGGTGGCTCGATCCCAAGCTGCCACAGCCGGGCGAAGGACCAGGACTCAAACCAGTTCTCACGCCTACCGTCGAGAACTGGCAGCGCTCTGTCCGCACACGTGATGTATGGCCAACCTCGCTGCTCGACGCGGATCAGCTCGAG
>JBDTMW010000010.1:0-18203 GCA_039934065.1 Actinomycetota bacterium
CGCGCTCGGACCCGCGAGAACAGATGAGGAGGTTGGCCCTGATGGAGAACATCACGATGACGAAGACGATGCAGATCACCCGCGTCCGCTTCGCGTTCTCGCAGATCGCTGACCGCAGCCTCACCGTCGGCGATGGCGTGGCGTTCGAGGGGACAGGTCTGTCCTCGTTTGGCTTCGGCACCACCGGTGGCTTCGGTGCCGACCTCTGGAACTCCGCGGCCAACAGCTCCGCGATGACCGCAGCTCCCACGTTCTACGCCCCGCTTCACAAGGCACTTGCTGTCAAGGATGTTGCGTACCTCCGCGCCTGGAGTCCTCCGGTCTAGCCCTTAGACCAGGTCATTTCCAGGCCGCGGAACCCGACATCCGGGATCCGCGGCCTTTGTGTTGTCCCGGCGGCCGCGCGCACAGGAAGACCGCCAGCCAGATGAACAGAACACAACCGATCCAGAGCCGGCCCTACAAGGCGGTGCCGCGGATCACCGTGATGGCACACACGAAGAACATCCCCCCTGATCGGGGAGAGGACACGAAGGAGGTGACACCCGATGCAGCTCACCGAACTGATTGACCTGAACGGACGGGTCGGCCACGACGGTTCTGACATCCCGTGTCAGGAGTCCGACGCCGAACTGTGGTTCGCCGAGAGCCCAGCGGACGTCGAGTTTGCCAAGACCCTGTGTGGGGGGTGCCCGGTTCGCGCTGAGTGCCTCACCGGCGCACTGGGCCGTGCGGAGCCGTGGGGTGTCTGGGGTGGTGAGCTCTTCGTCCAGGGAGAGATCGTCGCCCACAAGCGTCCCCGTGGACGTCCCCGCAAGAACCCCCTCGCCGCCTGAAGTCCGGTGTCGATGATGTCGGCTGTCGCCCAAGCCGGCTGATTCCGGCTGCCCACTCAGCTGACCCCAAACCCTTTGTCTGCAAGGAGTTCCACCATGTACCAGCTGCCCATGTACTCACTACACAGCGAACTGCTCGCGCGAGCCAGGATGGCTGAGCTCGCGCGAGCCGGCGACCATCGGGTCAAGAGACGCAGCTCACTTAGGATCATGCTTGACGCTCGCCGAGCGCGTCAGCAGAGTCCGGTCGGGTGACATCTAGAGTGACCTGATGTGAGCACTCTCAGCACGGCCCAGGTGTCGACCCGACGTGAGTCCGTCGTGAGGGCTCTGACGTCGCCCGAGCTTGCCCCCATCGTCGACCTGGTCGTCTGGGTCGACGATGGGGACGCTTCGGCGGCCATGGCCGCAAGCCATGTCGGACGCGTGCGCCTTCATCTGGACGGACGTCACGAGGTGGTCGAGGGACTGGACCCCGTCGCAAGCGAAGACGCGATGGCCTTCCTGCCCTATGACCGTGAATGCGCCGATCCAAGCCCGCTCGCATCGCGGGCCAATGCCTATCCCCATGCCGCTTCGCGGATCCTGTCGCTGTTCAAGGATCCGAGCCGCAGCCCGGATGTCGCGGTCATGCACGCACCTCGTCATTTCTTCCCCGACCAGGGCGGACACGTCGGCGAACACGGTTCGCTCGACGTGATCCAGTCCAGAGCGCCATTGCTGTTGTCCGGCAATGGAATTGCGGTGCGAGGCGTGGTTGACGAACACGCCCGGCTCGTCGACGTCGGTCCCACCCTGGCCGCTCTGTCCGGCGTCCCCGACGCCGACCTGCGCGATGCTGCAGGTGACCCACTGGACGGAGTCGTGCTCACGGCATACCTCGATGGAGAAAAGCCGGCCGAGCCAAAAGTGATCGGTATCCTCTGGGATGGGGCACATTGCGGCGACCTGCTTCACCTGGCCGAGTCCGGCGAGCTTCCCGGAGTAGCCAGGCTCATCGCCAAGGGCGTGGCGCTGCGCGGTGGCGCGGTGGCGCAGTTTCCGAGTGTCACCTTGACCAACCACACATCGATCCTGACCGGGCTCGGACCGGGACGCCATGGGGTTCTGGGCAATGTCTTCTATGACCGGGCGACCGGTGAACGGGTCGTGCCCAACAACAACGCGACCTGGCATCGCAGCGCGGAGTGGCTGCGTCCCGCGGTCCGGACGATATTCGAGATGGTCAACAGTGTTGTCCCGCAGGGGAATTCACCGCGGACCGCCTGCGTCGACGAAGCCGTCGACCGTGGTGCCGACTACTCCACCATGGCGATGATCCGGGACAGTGGCAGCTCATCGGGGGCGGCCGGCCTGGACGACCAGCTGCCCGATGCACACACCTCTGTTCACGTTCATGACAAGGCCCATCTCGCAGATACCTATTTCTCGTGGTGCAGCCAGGTGGACGATCTCGGTCTGGAGCAGATGCGACAGCTGTGGGCGAGCCCGGACTCGGCACCCACCCTGACGTGGTGGGCAAACATCGTCAGCGATGCCGGCCATCACGCAGGAGGCCCGCGCAGCGACATAGCGCGTGACTCGCTGCGTGACTCGGACTCGCGTCTGGTGTCGTTCCTGGAGCACCTCGACGGGCTTGGGGTCACCGACCAGGTGACCTTCCTGCTCACCGCCGACCACGGTTTCGAGGGGTCGGGTGGCGCAGGATCGGGCGCTCCGGTCACCGGCTCGTGGGGACCGGCACTCGAGGCACTCGGCATCCCCTTGCGTGACGAAGGACCTGGGTTCATCTATCTGCTAGAGGACTGAGATCTGCAAACCTCGGTCAAAGGCGACTCCGTGAGGAGGGCCGGGTGGAGACTGGGCGGATGAGCCATGACAACTTGCCTCCGGTCTGCTCGTGGTGCGGACGCACGGCAGAGGACGAGTCAGCGCGCGTCACCTGGACGCTCGGTGTCGAGAATGGCCGCCAGGTCTGGACCTGCGACGTCTGCAGCCGAGAGAACCTGCGCAGCATTGAGGGCAAGCTCGACTCGCCGTGGTGGTGAGTGCCTAAGTTTGCGGAACCGGGGGGAGGTCGGCTTCGGGCATCCACCGGTCGACGGTCGCGCGGCCGTGCACCTCGCCCTGGATCTGGCAGAGAACCCCGATGCCGCCCAGCCACACGCGGTGGATCAGAACGTACGACGGCGGCAGGTTCAGCTTGAAGCCCAGCCCAAAGTCGGCGCGGCGAGGATCGTTGAGGTGCAACGAAACTGAGCGTAGCCAGACTCGTGTGAAAGTGAAGGTCTCGGTCCGAAGGGGTCCGATGAACGGCTCGAGGAACGCCAGCAACAGGTCTGGGTCGACGTCCATCGATGCCTTGACGAACCCGTGCTGGCGCAGACCCTCGAGCGCACCTTCGGAGTCGCCGGCCAACGCCAAGGTGAGCAGCTGCCCCATCTCGGGCGGGAGGCCATCGGGCAGCTGGTTGACGGCGCCGAAGTCGAGGATCCCGAGCCGGCCATCGGCCAGCATCCGGAAGTTGCCGGGGTGCGGGTCGGCATGGAGCAAACCCGCCAGCTGCGGACCGACTAGCAGGAACTCCATGTAGCGAGCTGCGGCGGCGTCGCGGGCCTCGGGGGAGCCGGTCGCGATGATCGTCGACAACGGGATCCCGTCGAGCCACTCGGTGACGATGACGTGGCCCTTCTGGTGAACGACGTCAGGGATGGCGAAGTCAGGGTGGCCGGCGAAAGCCGCGGCAAACGCCTTTTGGGACCTGGCCTCCAGCGTGTAGTCCAGCTCCTCGGTCACCCGGCTCTTGAGCTCTTCGAGGATCGGCTTGATGTCGAGCCCAGGGATCCATCCTGCCGCCACGCGAGCCACCCGGGAGACCTGGTTGAGATCGCTGATCAGCGCCTGGCCGGCGCCTGGGTACTGCACCTTGACGGCAACGTCCCGGCCGTCCCTCCACACGGCACGGTGCACCTGCCCGATCGACGCTGCCGCTGACGGCTTGTCGTCGAACGAGACGAACTTCTGCCGCCACCGCGGGCCCAGCTCAGCGGCCAGCACGCGGTGTACCGCTGAGGCCGGCATGGGTGGCGCGGCATCCTGCAGCTTGGTCAGCGTCGCGCGGTACGGCCCGGCGAACTCCTCGGGCATGGCTGCCTCGAAAATGGACAGCGCCTGGCCGAACTTCATCGCCCCGCCCTTGAGCTCTCCCAAAACCTTGAAGATCTGCTCGGCGGTGCGGGCCTGGACCTCGGCCGCCACAAGCTCAGCCGAGCGGCCGCCGACCCGCTTGCCCAGGCCCAGCGCGGTGCGCCCGGCGAAGCCCAACGGCAACGCCGCAAGCTTGGCCGTGCGCATCACTGCCTTACGGGGAAGCTCGCTCACCCAGTCATTGTCGCCTGTCGTACCAAACAGTCGCAAAACGGATGTGGGATCCACCTCCGGTTCTTGATCGTCGGCCACGGCAGTGAGAGCTCCAACCCGAGGTCGTCGGACACCGGCTGCCCATCCAGGCACGTGTGCACGATCATGGCCGCGGCCCCGATGGCCATCGCCGCCAGCGAGCTCTCGAGACTGACTGGTGCGCCTGGCAGGAACGGCCCCTGAGCAGCGAGCTGGGACAACACTGCAGGCCAGGCGGCGTCGCGGTCGCGCCGGTGCAGATCCAGACACGACAGACAGGGACCGCCGGTACCCGTGATGAGCGGACCGACCTGGACCCGATGACCCTGAACGACCAACGGCAGATGCGGTATGCCGCGACGCAGCCACGGCTCGCCGGCACCTGGGCAGATCGCTCCCATTGCCGTCAGCACAACCAGGTCGGGCAGCGTCGATGTTGTTCTGAACGTGGTACGTGATCCGCCGGCTGGCCGGCTGCGCAGATCGAGGTCCAGCGTGTTCACCGCATCGGCGCCCACGCTGACCCGGCCGATCCCCCCGATCCGCAGGAGATCAGCCAGGGCGCTGGGCAGGTCGCCCTCGCCGCCGACCACCACGTGCTGCCTGGACCTGGCTGCGACGTGGTCAAAGCCTTCGTCAGGCAGGCCGTATGCCGCCGCGATGGCGCGTGCGTCCGGCTCCAGAAGATGGCGTCTGGGCTCGTCGAGCGCGAACACGTGGGCGCGGTCCGTGGCGACGTCGACCAGCAGGTGATGTTCGTCCAGTGTTGCGATCAGGGCCGAAAGCCTGCTGGCGGCAACCCCCGTGGAGGCCGCTCCGGCATACAGCATCTGGATGTCCCGGCTGCCGTCCAGGCCTTCGAGCACGGCGATCTCTGCATCGCTGAGTCCGTCCAGCACGACTCCGGTGTCAGGGCAGACGCCCAGCTGCAGCGATCCGGGGCCGCGTCTGAGCGGCCGTATGTGGGTCTTGAGCCTGGGCCTGCCGTGCATGGAGTTCCTCCGGAGGTGGGTGTTCCTGAGGAAACTGCCATCCACCTCGACGCGGTGGGGTCTTGTCCACAGCGCAGGGGTAGCGGTACCCATCCGGGAGCATGCAGTTCAGGACGTGAGAAGAGGCGGCACCCGAGCATGATGCTCGAGTACCGCCTCTCACGTATTTCGATGTCTCGGATGCAGCGTCTCTTGTAGCTGTTCCTTGTGGTTCGGGGATCAGGCCTTGCCGAGAATGCGGTTGAGGTTCGTGCCACACACTGGGCACTTGCCTTTGGCCATCCGACGGCCGTTGGTCTCGACGACCTTGCCAGTTGCGTCGCGCTTTGCCTTGCACTTCACGCAGTAGAAGTCGCCCGTGTACATCTCGCCGGTCTCTACAGACTCTGCCATTTGTCTATGTCTCCTGTGTCGTTCCTTGCCGCTTTGTGCGGCACCGGACTCGTTTCACCCTAGACCAGGCTGAGCACAACGTCGCGCATTGGGGCGCGTTTCTCGTGCTCAGATTCCCCTGGGCCAGTTCGGAGGACCGAACTGATGGGATTTGTCGGCGGCTGGGCTTAGGTTTTGATCGTGGGTACGGACGAGATCGAGGTCAGACGCAGCCGGCGGAGGCGACGGACTGTCAGCGCCTATCGCGAGGGGGGTCGGACCATCGTGCTGATCCCGGCGCGCTTCTCGGCCGATGAGGAACGCACCTGGGTCGACGCGATGATGCGCAAGCTGGCTGCCGGAGACAAGCGTCGACGGCCCAGCGATCAGCAGCTGCTGGAGCGGTCAGCCGACCTCTCGCGGCGTTATCTCGCGGGCCGGGCCAAGCCGCTCAGCATCGCCTGGGTCACCAACCAGAACTCACGGTGGGGTTCCTGTACACCGGCCGAGGGCACGATTCGGATCTCCGCGCGCGTCAAGGGGATGCCGGCGTGGGTTCTCGACTACGTGATCCTGCACGAGCTGACGCATCTGCTCCAGCCTGGCCACGGCCACGAGTTCTGGTCGTTGCTGGAGTCCTACCCACGCACCGAGCGGGCCCGGGGCTACCTCGAAGGCGTCGCGGCCGCGGCCGGCCTCCGGTGGTCCGAAGACGACATCGAAGCTGAGCCGGAGGCCTGACTCGGTGGCCTGAGGGTGGGATCAGGAGAGGTTGAGGACGGATCTGGCGATCGTCACCAGAGGCTGGAGCTCGACTCGGGAGTCCTCCGGCAACGCGTCGGTCGGCCACCAGCGGACATCGAACGACTCATTGCTGACCTCGTGAGTGGCATCGTCCTCGGCGATCGCGACGAACCGCAGGTCCAGGTGCTCGCGACAACGGCCGAACGACCCCACGAGCTGGTGACGGTCGAGCTGCACCAGCTCCGGGCGGACGACGAGCGTGGTGATTCCCGACTCTTCCCGAGCCTCTCGCTGGGCTGTCGCGTGCGCATTGACATCGCCCGGCTCGAAGTGTCCCCCGAACTGGAACCACGCGTGCGCCTTCTTGTGCAGCGTGAGCAGCGCTCGCGACCCAGTCCGGTCGAGCACGAGGCAGCTCGCGGTGAAGTGCGCCGGTGGACCCGTCTTGGACATCGCGTCGGGATGCGCGGCCAAGTGCGCGAGGTACCCCATCCGCAGCCGCTCCTGAGACGGGCTTGGTGCATCCCACGCGGACAGGTGTCGGGTCGCATCCTCGTGAAGGAGACGGTATGCCGGGTGAAGACTCACGCCGTCAACCTATGGGTTGTCCGAATCGCCTTCGGAGAGCAATGCGTCCAGCGCTGCGTCCATCTCGTCCTTCGGGCCTACGGAGGTGAACCGGTCGACGAAACCGAGCGGGTCGTCGAGGTCAGCCGATGCTGGCGCGACGTCCGGGTGGGCCCATGCGCCGTCACGCGCCGCCGCGCCGCCCCTGGACTCCAACGCCGCCCACAAGTTGGCGGCATCGCGCAGACGACGAGGGCGCAGCTCGAGGCCGACAAGCTGGCTGAAGACCCGCTCGGCCGGGCCGCCCGAAGCGCGTCGACGCCGGACAGCCTCGCCCAGCGCCGCCGTGTGTGGAAGGTGTTTGAGGGCGGCGCGGTCGGACACCACGTCCACCCAGCCCTCGACCAGGGCGAGGTAGGTCTCGAGCCTGGTCAGGGCCGCGCGCTGCGCCGCGCTGGGCGCGGGAGCGAACAGGTTGCCGGACAGTGCCAGCTGCATCGCCGATGGGTCGGTGATGTCTATGGACTCCAGGGATGACTCGATACCGGCGGTGTCGATGCTGATGTCGCGGGCGTAGGACTGCACGGCGGTGACCAGCTCCGGCCCGAGCCAGGACACGTTGGCGAACAGGCGAACGCGGGCCGCCTCGCGCACCGCGAGGTACAGACGCACCTCGGCCAGGTCGACCTCGAGGCCTTCCGCGAAGGCGTCCACGTTGGCTGGCAACAAGGCTATTCCGTGGTCGGGCACCAGGGGGAGTCCCACCTCGGTTCCGCTGACGATGTCACCGGCGAGCGCCCCAACGGCCTGCCCGACCTGCAGGCCGAACATCGATCCGCTCATCCGCGCGAGCATCGGCTCCATCTGGGTGGCGAGCGCGGCCGGGTCGATTCCGGCAGGCAGCCCCGGTATGTCGGCCGAGTCTCCACCCACCCCGAGCTGGCCCATCTGAGCGCGCAAGGCAGCCACTACCGCCGTGCTCACCCCTGCCGCGACCGGCTCCACCAGCCGCTGCCACATCGGCATCGTCCGGTCGACCCATTCGGCCCGGCTCCACGCATGCACCACGCCGTGGGGCGCAGTCATGTCCGTCACGTCGCCGAGCCAGAGACCCGCAATGTGAACGGCCTCCTCGGCCTCGCGGCGAGCAACATCACCGATGCTCGAGTCGCCTTGTGCGGCAACGGTTTTCCGGGCTACGTCGGTGGCAAGCTCGAGGTTGAAAGACTCGACGGGCCCGCTGGCGGAGAACATCGCCTTGAGCTGGGCAGCGATCATCCCCATGGTCGCGGGGTCGATCTTGTCGATACCCATGGCGCCGAGCGCCTTGGCCACCTCGGGGTTGTCGGCGCCTTCGAGCAGCGAGTTGAGCATTGCCGCGAAGTCCGGCTCGTCAGGGTCGTTCGGTGGCTGTTCTGGAAGATTGGACACGCGGGCTCCTTGGCCTCCTGAGAGGATGTTCTCTCCAAGGTAAACATGCGGAGGTCGTAGTGAGTTCCCCCCGGGTCCGGGTTCGTGCCCGACGCAAAGCGCTGACGGTCGCCGTCACCGGTGCCGCGTCACCCCTCGGCGACCAGATTGTGCGTGCCTTGCTGGCGCGTTCCGCCGCTGGTGGTGCCATTGGCACGGTGGTCGGACTGGACGCCGAGCGTGGCCCTGCCGATGGGGCCCACTGGCGCCTGGTCGACCTGGGCTCTCCCGATCTGGCCAGCTCCCTGCGCGACGTCGACGCCCTGATCCACGTGGCTGCCAGCACCGACCTTGAGGCTGATCTGCGTCAGAGCGCCCGGACCCGGCGTGAGCGGGCCGTGCGCCAGATACAGACCGTGGTGATCTCGGCCGCTGCCACGAGAGTCTCGCATCTAGTGGTCGTCACCAGCGCCATGACGTATGGCGCCTCGCCCGACAACGCCGTTCCCCTGCCCGAAGACGCACCCCTGGAAGCCGACCCGGACGAGGGACAGGTTGGTGACCTGCTGGCCGTCGAACAGATCTTGCGGACGGCGGCCGAGGTCCATCCCGGCCTCGTCATCACCGTGGTGCGTCCGGCTGCTCTGGTCGGTCCGTCTGTCGACACCGTCATCACCCGGCACTTCGAGGCGCCTCGTCTCCTGACCGTCAAGGGCGGCTGCCCGGCGTGGCAGTTCTGCCATGTGGAGGATCTCGCGACGGCCTTGGTGGCCACCGTCGAGCTCGGCCTCGGGCCAGTGCTGACGGTGGCCTCACCCGGCTGGATGACCCAGGGCGAGGTCGAGGTGATCAGCGGTATGCGCCGGGTTGAGCTCAGCGAAAGTGTGGCACTCGGGACGGCGCAGAGGCTGCACCGCGTGGGCATACTGCCTTCTCCTGCAACGGATCTTGTCTACGCGGTCTACCCCTGGGCGGTCTCCTCCGCGACCCTGACCGCGGCAGGTTGGCAGCCTGTGTATGACAACGTGACGTGCATGGGTGTGCTCATGGACAGCATCCGTGGGCATCATGCTCTGGCAGCCCGCAGGGTCGACCGCAAGGACGCGGCGCTGGGTGCCGCCAGCGCGGCCGTGGCACTGGTCGGCACCGCCGCCATGTTGCGGCGACATCGACGAAAGGGAGCCCGATCATGAGCCACGACTCTCGTGACACCGAAGACTCGGGGGTCGTCCCCGAGGCGGTGCTCGCCGATATTCGAGAGACTCCGCTGTCAGTCGATGAGGTGATCGAGGCTGTCCGGCACCCCCGGGCAGGTGGCATTGCCACATTCGTCGGGGTCGTGCGCGATCTCGACCACGGTCATGGCGTCGAATCCCTGGACTACTCCTCGCATCCAAGCGCACAGCAGGTCCTGCGTGAGCTCGCGGAGCGGCTGGCCGCCGGGTCAGACGTCATCCGTATCGCCGCAGTTCACCGCGTCGGCCACCTCGAAATCGGGGATGTCGCCGTTGTCGTCGCGGTCAGCGCGGCCCACCGCGGCACGGCGTTCGACGTCTGCCGTGAGCTGGTCGACACCCTGAAGGCGACGGTCCCGATCTGGAAACACCAGAGCTTCGACGACGGAAGTGACGAGTGGGTCGGGACACCGTGATCGACACCCAAGGACACGCAAACGTCGTCCCCGAGGAACTGCGCAACACGTTGGGCCAGCGGTCGGCAACCTGGATCGTCGCGGTCTTCATCGCGATCATGGTCGCAGCGCTCATGGGCCTGGTCCGCGTGCCGTATGTCGTTCTCAAGCCGGGCCCTGTCACCAACACCCTGGGCAACGGGCCCGGGGGCAAGCCGTTGATCACCGTCGAGGGCAAGGGCACCTACCCCACCACCGGCGCTCTTGACTTCACCACCGTCGCGGTGTCGGGCGGCCCCAACAACCCGGTCAACATCTGGCAGTGGGTCACCGGCCACCTGGACCAGACCAACAGCGTCGTACCTGAGGAACTGCTCTTCCCCAAGGGCGTGACCCTTACCCAGGTCGACCAGCAGAACGCCGCGGAGATGGTCGACTCGCAACAGGAAGCCATCGCCGTCGCCCTGCGTGGGCTGGGCGAGACGGTCCCTGAAGTCGTCACGGTCAAGGAGCTGGCCAAGGACTCGCCCGCGAGCGGCGTCCTGCGTGCCGGCGACGTCCTGGTCTCGATCGACGGCAAGACAGTCACCACCCCGGATGGCGTTCGTGCCGCGGTCCAGGCACACAAGGCGGGCGACCTCGCCGTCTTCACCGTGCGCCGGGGTGGCCAGGAACAGGTCCTCAAAGTCAAGACTGCCGACTCGCAGGGCCGCACGGTGGTCGGCGTCTATCTGAAAGCCTCGTTCGACTTCCCCATCAGTGTCAGCATCAACGTGGGGGACGTCGGTGGGCCGTCTGCCGGCATGATGTTCTCCCTCGCGGTCTACGACAAGCTCACGCCCGGTGCCATGACCGGAGGTGCCACCATCGCCGGCACAGGAACGATCGACTCGGTGGGCGTGGTGGGGTCGATCGGAGGGATTCAGCAGAAGTTGGCGGGCGCCAGGACAGGTGGGGCCACCTGGTTCCTTGCCCCTGCGGGCAACTGCCGTGAGGTCGTCGGACACGTCCCCGACGGCTTGCAGGTGGTCAAGGTCTCGACCTTCAGCGAAGCGCGCGACGCGGTCGAGGCGATCGCGGCCAAGCGGACGTCCTCACTGCCGGGGTGCTCCTGAGCAGGAGGCGGTCGGCATGCGGCATACGGGCACGCGCCCTGGGTGGTCAGTCCCGCAGCGTGGCGCTGAGCGCCTGCACCAGGCCCGGCGCGATGTCAGAACCGGAGGCCACCTTGTCGTCGGTGTCGTGATCGCGCTGGCGCAGCAGGCAGGTGGAATCACCGTCGCGCAGCACCGCCACGAGCAGGCGGACGTCCTTGCGGTCAGGGTGTGCGGCGAGAGCGGCGGCGGCCTGGCCGGGGTCGTCCGGCAGGTCGTGTTCTGCCTCCGGTGGCACCACCAGCCGTTCGACCGCGAGCGCGACGCCGTCGACATCGTCCGGCCAGGCAAGCTGGGCCAGCATGGACTCCAGAGATGAGGAGTCGGGTAGTCCCTCTTGCTCGATCGCGGCGAAGGCATCTTCGTCGTCCCCGCCGAGCTGAGCCCGAAGCTGCGGCTCCCGCTCCAGCAGGCCGGCCGTCCTGACCAGGGCAAACAGTCGGGGTGGCTGGTCCCAGCCCGCTGCCGCGACGTGGCGTTCGGTCTCGAGGGCACAGGTCACGAGTGGGCTGAAGATCGGCTGAAAGGCGCTGGTCACGGCTCCATGTTGCCGCATTGTGATGCCCTGACGGGAACTGGACGACAGGTGAGTAAGTTGGGATATTCATAGGTCCATACATTTGGTGCGCGACAACGGCGAGATCGGGCGATGTTTTGAGTCAGAGAGACTGGTTCGGCGGTTCAGGCGACGGGGGTTCCGGGGAGTCCGGAGGTCCTGGTGGCGGGGCCCCCCGAGGGCCGGGCGGTCCGCGTGGCCCCCTGCCCCCCATGCCCCAACTGCGGTTGCGCCGCAGCGGTCCGCTGGCCCCCACTCTTGCCATCCTGGCCGCCATCATTGTGGTCGTCACCCTCAGCGCGCAGCTCTGGACGGAGGTGCTCTGGTTCGACAGTGTTGGCTTCACAAGGGTCTTCTGGGTCGAGCTGCTCACCAAGATCGGGCTCTTCCTTGTAGGTGCACTGATCACGGCCGCGGTCGTCGCCTCGAGCCTGCTGATCGGATACCGCACCCGTCCGGTCTATCCGCCGGTCTCGGCAGAGCAACAGAACCTCGACCATTACCGTGAGCTGCTCGAGCCGCTGCGCCGAATGGCCACCATCGCCGCTCCCGCGGTGTTGGGTATCTTCGCCGGAATGGCGGCGGCCAGCCAGTGGCAGACCTACCTGCTCTGGGTCAACGGGGTGCCCTTCGGGTCCAAGGACGCGCAGTTCAACCTCGACATCGGGTTCTTCGTCTTCACCCTGCCGTGGCTTCGGTTCATCGTCGGCTTCCTCACCATGGCCCTCGTCCTGGCGGCACTGGCCGCAGCCGTGACGCACTATGTCTATGGCGGTCTGCAGCTTCAGACAAAAGGCGAACGGACCACCACCGCCGCGCGGGTTCACCTCTCGCTGCTGCTGGCCGCACTTGCGCTCGTGCAGGCCGTCAGCTGGTGGCTTGACCGCTACTCGTTGACGACGAAGGACTCGCGACTCATCACCGGTCTGACCTACACCGACCAGAACGCCGTCATGCCTACCAAGGCGATACTTGCGGTCGCCGGCGTGATGTGCGCGGCACTGTTCATCGCCACGATCTGGACCCACTCCTGGCGTTTGCCCGCGGTCGGAGTCGGGCTGCTGGCAGTCACTGCGGTCGTCGTCGGCGGCATCTATCCCGCGCTGATCCAGAACTTCAAGGTCAAGCCGTCCGAGAAGTCGCTCGAGGCCCCCTTCATCGATCGCAACGTCAAGGCGACACGGACGGCTTACGGGCTGGACGGAGCAGAGGTCACGCAGTACGCGGCCTCGACCACCCCCAGCAGGGGCCAGCTGCGTAACGACGCCGCGACCATCCCGGGCATTCGTCTGGTTGACCCGAGCCTGGTGTCCCCGACGTTCAAACAGCTGCAGGCAGTCAAGACCTACTACCAGTTCCCCGATGCCCTCGACGTCGACCGATACGCGATCGACGGTGCTTCGCGAGACACCGTCGTCGCGGTGCGCGAACTGGATCTGAACGGTTTGCCTGCTGCACAACGGAACTGGGTCAACGACCACACCGTCTACACGCACGGCTTCGGTCTGGTGGCGGCCTATGGCAACCGCAGCGGTCAGGATGGTCAGCCGGTCTTCTACGAGCAGAACATCCCGCCGGTGGGTCCCCTTGGAGCCTTCGAGCCGCGGATCTACTTCGGTGAGTCATCTCCGGCATACTCGATCGTCGGCGGTCCCGCGACCGGGCCGACGAGAGAGCTCGACTACCCCGACTCGAGCGCGACTGGCCAGACGAACAACACGTACGCAGGCAACGGCGGCGTCAAGATTGGCTCTTTCGCCCGAAAGACGGCCTATGCGCTGAAGTACCGTGAGCTGAACATCCTGCTCTCGGACACGCTCAACGCCGACTCCCGGCTGCTGGACTACCGCACCCCCCGTGATCGGGTCGAACGCGTCGCTCCGTGGTTGACGCTGGACGGCAACTCCTATCCGGCGGTGGTCGACGGCAAGGTGCAGTGGATCATCGACGGCTACACCACGTCTGCCGACTACCCGTACTCCAGGCTCCAGCAGATCGAAAGCGCCACCGCGGACTCGCTGACGGAGCGAACCACGGCCATCCAGGCGCTGCAGGCGAAGCAGATCAACTACATACGTAACTCGGTCAAGGCCACGGTCGATGCCTTTGACGGCAGTGTGAAGCTCTACGCATGGGACAGCCAGGATCCGCTGCTCAAGGCCTGGTCGAAGGCTTTCGGTGGCACCGTGCGCCCGATGTCTGAGATCAGTGGAGACCTGATGGCGCACCTGCGCTACCCGGAGGATCTGTTCAAGGTCCAGCGCAGCCTGATGGCCAAGTACCACGTCACCGACCCGGGCGCCTACTTCGGCGGACAGGATTTCTGGACGATTCCAGATGACCCGACGCAGGAGACGCAGAAGGTTGACCAGCCCCCGTACTACCTCAGCATCGCAATGCCGGGCCAGTCGTCACCGTCGTTCTCGTTGACCACGACCTTCATGCCGGTGGGTGACAGGCCCGTTTTGGCTGGGTTCATGGCGGTGGACGCGAACGCCGGCGACCAAGCAGGCAAACGCAGAGCGGGGTATGGCGCGTTGCGGCTCCTCGAGCTGCCGCGCGACACCACGGTCAAGGGTCCTGGACAGGTGCAGAACGACATCGAGTCCTCCAACATCTCCTCCCCACGGTTCACGTTGACGCTCTCGCAGTTCCTCACCAACAACCGAACCCAGGGTTCTAGGGTCCAGCTGGGCAACCAGCTGACCCTGCCGGTCGGCGGTGGGCTGCTCTACGTCGAGCCCATCTACGTCAGTGCCACGACCGCCTCCTCCTATCCGTTGGCGCGGGCGATCGTGGTGGCCTTTGGTAACCAGCTGGCATGGTCGGACACCCTCAGCGGCGCTCTGGACGGGCTCTTTGGCGGCAGCTCCGGCGCGGCCACGGATGAGTCAGTCCCCGGGGCCACTCCCACGCCGACACCTACCGGCGGGACAGCTACCGGCGGGACGGCTACGAGTGCGGCGTTGAAGGCTGCCCTCGCGGACGTGCAGAAGGCATTTGCCGACGGCCAGGAGGCGCTCAAGAAGAGCGACTTCACCGCATACGGTGAGGCCCAGAAGCGGCTGCAGGCTGCGATCGCCGATGCGGTGGCCGCTGCTCCATCGGGTTCGGTCACGCTTCCGACCCCGGGCGCTACCGCGACCGCGACGGCGCCTGCTCCGACTGCAACAGCCACTCCCTGAGAGCAAGTCCTGAACGCGGACCGGGTCGATTAGGTAAGGCCGCCCGGTTCGCGTTAGGCTTGGTTTATCGACGCGGGGTGGAGCAGCTCGGTAGCTCGCCGGGCTCATAACCCGGAGGTCGCAGGTTCAAATCCTGCCCCCGCTACCAACGCGTCCGCGGTATAACCGCAGGTCAACGGCCCGCAAGCTCAGCTTGCGGGTCGTTGTCATGTGCGGGAAAGGTGTGGTCCGTGACCAGATCCGTGACCAAGCCGCGTCTCAGGTGTCCCGTCGTGTCTCAAGTTGGTGGAGGCGTATCGAGACAGCTGAGTCTGATTGGGACAGGATTGGTGCAGCGAGACGGTGGTGGCCGGGTCGAAACCCCGGCGGTCGCGCTACGTCGTTGAGGCTGGGCCTCATTCGCAGCCGGCTGACGCAGGGTGGAAACGCCCTCACTTGTGTGTCATTTCTCGACGGATCGCGGGCACAATATCTCCATGCCTGAACTCGGACGGACCTGGATGGTGTTGCTGCGTAACGTCTCTCATGCGGTGCGCGTTGTCGGAGAAGATCAGCTGATGGCCGCCTTGGTGCTTCACGCGGAGACGGGTTTGGTGCTGGGCGTCTCGATCCAGGGCACGGCGGCCGAGGCGCTGGCGGGCGCGTTCGATGCTGCGTTGACGAATCAGGCTGCCGATCTCCAGCCGGCACCGCCCGCCCGCGTCGTTAGTCTCGTCGAGGTTGCGCCGGAGGTGCGAAAGGCGATAACGGCGGGCTCGTTCGGATCACCTGAGCTGATCGAGGCCGGATCCATTCCTGAGGCTGAGGAGATCTTTGACAGCCTTCTGGGGCACATGGCCGGCAGGAGTCAGCCGACGGAGCCGGCGTCGACCGAGGACTGGGCGCTGCTCGTCGGGCAGGCTCTCGCCTTCCTCCGAGCCGAACCGTGGGCGCGGTGGAGCGACGTCGTACCGCTTGGTCTCGAGCTCACGGTCGACGGGACTGCGGCGAGCTACGTCGCGATCGTGATGGGCAACGCAGGTGTTCAGCTTGGCTTGGGCCTTTATCCCGGTGCGACGCTGCCGCGGGGGCTGCGCTCACCCGGGCAAGAGCCCGGGCTCGCGGCAGCACTGGAAGCGACGCCGAGCGGCACCTTGCTGCTGATGCTCGATCGGCCGGGGGAAACGCCGCCGGCATTCACCGACAAGGCGTTGCGCTATGGCTGGCCAGCTGACGCGAGATACTTCCCGATGTTGGTCGGTGCGAGACCGGACGGACCGTGCGACCTCGCCAGCATTGACGCGCAGCGGCTACAGGTGGCGCTGGCTGCTGTCGTGGCCCTCGACTCCCGCGGCCTCGCCCTGGCTGAGGGTGCCCGGGCGACAACGGGAAGGGTGGCACTCGCCGATGGGGCCCGAGGGGACTTCGTGATCACGCAACGACCTCTGTCGTCATAGACCGGTCTTGCGTGACACCGTCACCGAGAAGGACAACACCGTCGGGCGGGATGCGAATCAGCGACGCATCGGCCATGAGCAGGCCCCCTGAGGTCGTAGGTTCACACACTGCCCCCGCCCCGACCAACGTGCCAGCAAGTCAGAGGCCCTCTCCTCCTGGGAAGGGGCCTCTTGCCTTGTGTCACCCGCGACCAGATCCATGACCGAAGCAGCGGTGACCGGAACGTCTCAGCGGTATGAGCTTCCGACGGCACCCGTTTCGACACCATTTGAGAGTGTCGTTGCGTAATGAGTATGCAAATAGTAGTCGTAGCGACTACTATTTGCATGATGAACGAGGAGCTCACCTTCCAACAACTTGCGGCCCGTGCGCCTCTTCGGACGATTCGCACGAAAGATCTCGCTGAGGTCTACACACACCCTCGGCAGGCGGCGCGCGCGTTGGAACGTCGTGGGCTCCTGCACCGGCTGGCTCATGGTTTCTACTGCGCTGTGCCCGCAGAACACGACCCGGCGCTGTGGAGACCCACGATCGAGGCCGCCGCCGCCGGTATTGCGTCAGCCATCTATGGGGAACGCGTGCCGGTGCTGACCGGATTTACGGCGGCGCGGGTGCACCGGGCGCTGCCAAGAGCAATCGGAGTGGCTTTCGCCGCGGTGCCGGGTCAGCGGCGTCCGCTTCAACTCCTGGACAGGGACGCGCGGATTCACTTCGTCTCTCGCGCCGTGGCGGACTTGGATGCCGTGCTCGTGACAACCGATTTGGGGCAGGCTCTCGCAACGACCCCCGAGCAGACAGTCCTGGACCTTGCGAGAGCCGACCCACGTGGCCAGGACCCTGACGCACAGGAGGCGATCGACGCACTTTGGCCCGAGTGCGACCAGTCGGCCCTCGCCGAGATCGCCGGTCGGCAGCGCATGCGGGCTACCTTGGCGCGCGTGATGGCCAAGCGATGACCGGCCCATCGCTGGCCGAGATGGAGCGCGTCGCGGTGAGGTTCGGTGTGGGCATGGAACAGGTTCGCCGAGACCACCTCATCTCGCACGTGCTCGCGGCGCTCGCCACCGACATCGCGACCGACGACTTGGTGTTCTTTGGTGGTACCGCGCTTTCGCGGACCCATCTGGCCGATGCGCGTCTCAGTGAGGACATCGACCTCATTGCGAGAGTCCCGCGCGCCCCGCTCGCAAGACAGATCGAAAGCGCAGTCCGTCGCGGACTCGCCCGAAGCCACGGACGCCCTACGTGGCAACCTGCCCTCAGCGCGACCACTGGGAGCCAACCAACGATCCTTTCCGTGCCCGACAGCACGAGCGTCCAGGTGCAGCTGCTCAGTGGCGAGGGATACAACTGGCCCACGGAGGTCCTGCAGGTCGAGCAGCGGTATGCCGACGCACCGCCGGCGCGGCTGCGCGTGCTGACTGCCGACGCTTTCGCCGCCTCGAAGCTGGCCGCCTGGATCGACCGCGGATCGCCGCGGGATCTGTACGACCTGTGGGCGATGAGCGAGCGCAGCCTTATCGGGCCCTCTGCTATGCGGGTATTCAAGGCCCACGGGCCTTTCGGTACGCCGCCTACCGCTTGGGTGTTTGATCGCTCGCTCGACGAGGGCGAGTGGATCCGGGCACTCGGACACCAGACGAAGTTGCACGTCAGCGCCCGCGAGGCGATCGCTGCCGTGCGACAAGCCTGGGCGGACGCCGCGCAGTAGAGGAAGTCGAGGCAACAAATTGAATCGTTACGGCTCTCGGGACCGTGACCAGATCCGTGACCAAGACGCCTCGGGACAGAGCCGCATCAGTAAGGACGGATGAGATGTCGGCGTCGTGAGTGCGACGGATGGTGACGGAGGAGACGCGTCATACCGTCTGGGACCGGGTTCGCGGTGCTCATAACCCGGAGGTCGCAGGTTCAAATCCTG
>JBDTMW010000011.1:0-17435 GCA_039934065.1 Actinomycetota bacterium
CGGCAAGGTCACCTCATGATCGGCCGTCACCACCACGACCCTTGATGTCGGGTCCCACGCGGCTCCTCGCCTTTCTGCGCGCGGGAGCCAGCCAACCGACGGGCCCAAGGGGAGCTTCTGGGCGAAGGCCAGCAGGGGATCTTCGGTCGAAGGCATCGTGGACGTGGCGGAAGACGTGGCGGAAGACGTGGCGGACGGGGAGGGCACACCGCTGTTCGCGGGTCCTGGGTTTGGCAGGGGCCGGCCAACCGGCCCGAGAACCACGGCGGCGAACGCGACCACTGCGAGAAGGCCGCTGGCGCCCCATCCAAGGGCAAGGCGGCGGTTGCGGGCCGACCGTCCTTTCTGGAGAACCCGCGCGGTCAGACCAGCAACGGGCTTCGCGTCATCCTCGCGGCTGTGCAGCGTCTCGGTCAGCAGACGCGTCAGCTCATCACTCATCGCGGCTCCTCCATCAGTGCTTTGCGCGTTGGGCTCTCAGCGGGCATCCGCTCGCGCAGTCGTGCCAACCCCCGGGATAGCTGGCTCTTCACGGTTCCTGTCGTACAGCCCAGCACCCGGGCGATCTCTGCTTCGCTGAGATCCTCGTAGAACCGAAGTACAAGGACCGCTCGCTGTCGCGGGCCCAACGTGGCAAGGAGCATCCAGAGCGCGTCCCGCTCATCGACCGGCACGCCCTTACTGAGGTTGAGGTGATCGCGAACGGCGCGCTCGGTCGGCTCGATGCCGAGGACCTCGCGCCGTGCCGGACGCCGCCACCACGACAGCTGTGTGCGTGTCATGACCGTGCGCGTATAGGCCTCCAGCGCACCTCGGTCCCGGATGCTGTTCCACGAGAGGTAGACCTTGATCAGCGAGTTCTGCAGGAGATCCTCGGCGAGATCATGATCACCCGTGAGGAGGTAGGCGAACCGCAACAAGGACCCGGAACGGGCATCAATGAATGCGCCCAGGTCCTCAGCCCGCTCGTCCATACGCCCTCCCCGTCTGACGCGAATGTAAAGGTTGCACAAGAAGGACGCGACTCGACCCCCGCGAGGTTGCACGGATGCAGGTAAGACATGCCGAGGGGCGGCCGGCCCGAAGGCCGACCGCCCCATGGGCTCTGTACTGGGCTACTTCAGGAAGTCAGGCACATCGAGGTCGTCGTTGTCGTCGAAGGTGACGGTGCGCGGCGGCTTGACAACCGGCTCCTGCAGGTGGGTAGGAGCCGTGGCTGGGTGAGAGGCGCCGTTGGGTGTATGCGCCGGCGCCGCAGGACTGCCGACGGGCACCGGGTCGCGGTGCGCCGGCAGCTCAACCTTCTGTGCGGGCTGGCCGAAACGAGCCTGTGGAGGCGAGCCAGCCGTCGCGGGCGGGCGCTGGGTCGAGCCGGCGATCTGGCCGAGTGCACGGTCGTCGTTGCGACGAACCGGTCCACCGCCATCGAAGCCGGCAGCGATGACCGTCACCCGCACCTCGTCACCAAGGGCGTCGTCGATCACTGCGCCGAAGATGATGTTGGCCTCGGGGTGCGCTGCCTCTTGGACGAGACGGGCAGCCTCGTTGATCTCGAAGAGCCCGAGGTCGGAACCGCCCTGGATCGACAAGAGCACGCCATGAGCGCCATCGATGCTGGCTTCGAGCAGCGGCGAGGAGATCGCAAGCTCGGCAGCCTGGACGGCACGGTCGTCGCCGCGAGCCGAGCCGATGCCCATGAGAGCTGAGCCCGCTCCCTGCATCACGGCCTTGACGTCAGCGAAGTCGAGGTTGATCAGGCCAGGGGTGGTGATCAGGTCGGTGATGCCCTGGACGCCGGACAGCAGAACCTGGTCTGCGCTGCGGAAGGCATCGAGCATGCTGACCGCGCGGTCGCTGATCGACAGCAGCCGGTCGTTGGGGATCACGATGAGGGTGTCGACCTCTTCCCGGAGGCTGGCGATACCGGTCTCAGCCTGGTTGGCGCGGCGGCGTCCCTCAAAGGTGAAGGGGCGGGTGACGACGCCGATGGTGAGGGCGCCGATCGCCTTGGCGATCTTCGCCACGACGGGTGCGCCACCGGTGCCGGTGCCGCCGCCCTCGCCTGCCGTCACGAAGACCATGTCAGCGCCCTTGAGCACTTCTTCGATCTCCTCGGAGTGGTCCTCGGTGGCCTTCTTGCCAACCTCGGGATCGGCGCCGGCTCCAAGACCGCGGGTCAGCTCACGGCCGACGTCAAGCTTGACGTCGGCGTCGCTCATGAGCAGGGCTTGGGCATCGGTGTTGATGGCGATGAACTCCACGCCTTTGAGACCGACCTCGATCATCCGATTGATTGCGTTGACACCGCCTCCGCCAATGCCGACGACCTTGATTACGGCCAGGTAGTTCTGCGGTGCTGCCACGTCGGTGGGCCTTTCGTGAGACGTTCTGCTCGAGTCACTGGGTGGTTTGCTGCGGGCATCGTACGCGACGCAGCCTGCGTGAAATCTCTCTCAACGTTAACTAGAGGGTTATAGTTATCCCTAGCTCTTCCACTGGTGACGTTAGGGCCTGGGACCGCCTCGATCAAACATGCCCACGGCGTGTCGGGCAGGTCATCTCGTGACGGGCGTGCTCGGTGCGCTGACATCGATCGTCCGGAAGCCTTTGTGCTTCAACAGAGCCGTCAACACCTTGACCTTCAGCTCAGGTTCGGACGCTCCACCCCACACCACGGTGATCGCACCCAGTCTGAGAGTGACCATGTTCGCTCCCGAGACGATGACGTCGGTGACCCGTCGCCGCTGGTCCGGCAAGAGGGCTCGCAAGACGGTGATACCAGCTAGCAAGGAGTCCTTGGCGGGCGGATTCTCCACGGTGTCGACGAGTGGGACACCCTTGGGCGGGGCGCTCACCGTCGCATAGGCGACCCCCTCCGCATCCACAACCTTTACTTGACCTTGAGGGTTTCGCACGGCCAGGACCGGCACCCTGGGGCTAGCCGTGATCACGACGGTGCTGGGCCAGGAGAGTCCGACCGAGACCTCAGCCAGCGTCGCCGTTGCCTTGACCCGACGAGCGATCGATGCCGTATCGATCCGCGCCATGGGCGTGCCGATGGGGACTGCGGCCCGGCGGGTGATCTCGCTCACGGAACCGGGAGGCACTCCCTCCACCCTGACCGATCGGGTCGCCAGGACAGGGCTGTATTCCACCAGCCAGAATCCCCCTGCCACCAGGGCGACGCCACCGGCCAGCCAGGCCGTCAAGAGCCAGGGCCGACGCCGGACGTGTGCCGCCCTGGCGGCAAACCTGGTCCGCGAGGACGACAGTCCCGACGGACGTCTCGCAGAGGTTCGCCGGACCCGCATCACCCGGCCGGCGCGAGATCCCATGGGACTCACTGCTGTCCTGTGGGGACTGCAGTCGGACCGGGCCTCAGGCCCAGGAGACGCAGGATCTCGGGACCGATCATGGTGACGTCCCCGGCGCCAACAGTCACGACCAGGTCGCCGGGAGCGGCGATCTGTGCAACCAGGGGTGCGACGTCGGACCATGACGGCACGAAACGCACGCCGTCGTGGGCGCGGCCGTCCCCACGCGCGAGAACCAGTCGGTCCGCAACCAAGGCGCCACTTACCCCCGGCAGGGGGTCCTCCCTGGCGCCGTAGACGTCCATCACGATGACGACGTCCGCGGGCGCCAGCGCGGTGGCCAGCTCTGACGCGAAGTCTCGCGTCCTGGAGAAGAGATGCGGCTGGAACACCACGATCAGTCGTCCGGGGTCGGCAAGGGGCAGGGCCGTCTCGACGACAGCAGTGACCTTGCCCGGGTTGTGGGCGTAGTCGTCGACAACCCGCACGCCCGCCGCCTCACCCTTGGGCTCGAACCGGCGTCGAGTGCCGGTGAAGCCGGCCAGTCCTTTCAGAACGCTGGCGGGCTCTTGGCCCAGTCCCTCGGTGGCGGCGACGAATGCGGCGGCGGCGTTGAGCAGGTTGTGCCGACCCGGCATACCGACGTCGAGGCCAACAACGACCGATCCGGCGTGCAGCTCTGCATGCGAGCGGAGCCCCTGGCCACCGAGCTCCTCAAGCCTCACGTCGGCATCTGCTGCGAGGCCGTAGGTGCTCACCCGGGTGCCGGCTGCCCTGGCCACCTCAGCCAACGCCCGTGAACCCTTGTCGTCCGCACAGGCCACCAGCAGACCCTGAGGCTGCACTGTGGCGGCGAACATGACGTATGCCGCACGGACCGCTGCGAACGTCCCGTAGAAGTCGAGGTGGTCAGACTGGACATTGGTCACGATGGCGACCTCGGGCCGATAGACCAGGAAGGACCCATCGCTCTCGTCGGCTTCGGCCACGAAGACATCGCCTGAGCCGTGGTGGGCGTTGGTTCCATGCTTGGCCATCTCGCCTCCGATCGCGAACGACGGATCAAGTCCACAGCTCTGCAGGGCGACCGTGAGCATCGACGCGGTGGTGGTCTTGCCGTTGGCGCCCGCCACCGCGACCCTGCGACTCCCCCGCATGACCGATGCCAGAGCCTGCGACCGGTGAAGTACCTGGAGCCCACGCGAGCGGGCCTCTCGGAGCTCGACGTTGTCCTCTCGGATGGCGGAGGAGATGACGACGGTGTCGGCGCCCTCGAGGTGGGCGACGTCGTGACCGACGTGGACCACGGCCCCCTCCGCAGCCAACGCGGCGAGGACGCTGGACTCCTTGGCATCGCACCCGGTGACCGGTATCCCCTGGGCCAACATGACCCGGGCCACGCCGGACATCCCGGCGCCTCCGATGGCGATGAAGTGGACCGACCCCAGACTGCTGGCCGCCGGAACCTCGGCGCTGAAGTCGAAGCGCGGCGAGGTCATCGCTCGCCTCGCGACCGCGCTGCCAGGACAACCAGATCGGCCAGTCGCTCATCGGCCTCACGCTCGCCGATGTTGGCTGCAGCATCTGCCATCGCGTGGAGACGGGACTCATCGGCTGCCAGTGGCATCAGCGTCTCGTCAATCCATCGGGCGGTCAGGGACGAGTCGTCGACCAGGATGCCGCCGCCCGCAGCGACGACATCTGCCGCATTCAGCCGCTGCTCGCCGTTACCGATCGGCAACGGGACGTAGACCGCAGGCAGCCCGACTGCAGTCAGCTCGCAGACCGTGTTGGCGCCGGCTCGGGCCACCACGAGATCGGCCGCTGAATAGGCGAGGTCCATCCGATCCGCATAGGCAACAACAACATACGCCGCGCCGGCCATGGTCGAGCCAGAAGCAAACTCCTTGCCCTGTCCGCTGATGTGGAGCACCTGGATGCCGTGGGAGCGCAGTTCGTCGACACGCGAGGCAAAGGCGGTGTTGAGTCGCTCCGCGCCAAGGGAGCCCCCAGTGACCAGCAGAGTTGGCCGGTGGTCACCCAGCCCGAAGTGGGCCAACGCCTCGGAGCGGTTCGCCGCGCGGTCGAGCAGCGCGATCTCGCGGCGTAGCGGCATACCGATGTGGGTGGCGTGCGCCAGAGTGGTGGATGCGAATGTCGTTGCCACGAAAGGCGTCATGCGCGCGCCCAACCGATTGGCCATGCCGGGGACGGAGTTCTGTTCGTGCACCACAATGGGGATCCTGCGGCGGCGGGCGGCCAGATAGGCCGGCGTCGAGACATAGCCACCGAACCCCACCACGACGTCGGGCCTGGTTTGGTCAATGACGGCACCAGCTGCGTCGACGGCAGCCTTCAACGCTCCGGGCAGTCGGACGAGTGCCCTTCCGGGACGCCGCGGGAACGCCACCTTGGGAATGATCCGCAGGTCGTATCCGCGGGCTGGAACCAGTCGCTGTTCGAGCCCGTTGTGGGTTCCGAGGGCGGTGACCTGCAGGTCGGGGTCCCGGCGACGCAGGCAGTCAGCGAGAGCCAGAAGGGGCGACACATGGCCGGCCGAGCCACCACCGGCCAGCAGGACCGACGCCAGCCCGGACCGAGAGCCCGTCACTTGCGACCGCGGCGCATCGGCATGACAGCCAGCGAGCGGCGCACCACACCCGGCCGTGCGGCCAGAGCGTCGCGGCAACCGGGTTCGTTGCGAGCAAATGACAGAAGCATCCCTAGGCCGAAGAGTGTTGTCACCAAGGCTGACCCACCGCTCGAGACCAACGGCAGCGGGACACCGATCACCGGCAGCAGCCCGATCACCGCGCCGATGTTGATCGTCGCCTGCACGAGAATCCAGACCATGACCCCAGCGGTGGCGACGCGAACAAAGAAGTCGCCGCTGCGCAGGACCAGTCGGTAGCACGCGAAAGCCAGCAGCCCGAACAGCCCGATAATCACCAGGGTGCCCGGGAGTCCCAGCTCCTCACCGATGATGGCGAAGATGAAGTCGTTGTGGGCCGCGGGCAGCCATTGCCACTTCTCCCGGCTGGCCCCCAGCCCCACGCCCCACCATCCTCCGTCGGCGAGGGCGTACTGGCCGTGGGTTGTCTGCCAGCAGGAGCCGTGCGGGTCGACGCAACCACCCCCGATCCAGTCATTGATTCGGGTCATTCGGTTGGCACTGGTGACGACCATGACGGCGGCCAGGGCTGCGAAGCCGGCGCCGGCGACAAGGAACATCCGAGCCGGGACGCCGGCTGCGAAGAGCAGCCCTCCGATGATGGCCAGGAGCACCAGGCCGGTGCCGAGGTCCTTGCCCCCGAGCACCAGCAGCAACAGCAAGGCGCCGGCAGGGAATACGAGTGGGACCACGGCGTGCATGAACTCGCCCAGCTTGCGACGCTTCTTGGTCAGCACCGTGGCACCGAACAGGACCAGGGCGACCTTGGCGAACTCGGAGGGCTGGATCTGCTGACCCGCGATCTGGATCCAGTTGCGGTTGCCGTTGACCGAGACGCCCAGGCCGGGCACGAATACCAGTGCCTGCAGGAAGATCGCCCCGGCCAGCAACGGCACTGAGACCCGCTTCCAGGTGATCAGCGGGATCCTGGAGGCCACGAAGGCGCCGATGATACCGATGACCGCAGCCTGGAACTGGCTGAGGAACACGGTGTAAGACGACTTGTTGACGCTGTACGACGTCACGCTGGAGGCCGAGAGCACCATGACCAGTCCGATGACGACCAGCATGG
This sequence comes from Actinomycetota bacterium, assembly GCA_039934065.1. Classification (GTDB taxonomy): domain Bacteria; phylum Actinomycetota; class Actinomycetes; order Actinomycetales; family Dermatophilaceae; genus UBA4719. The sequence goes on from JBDTMW010000011.1 coordinate 7,058, forward strand.
CGGTGGCGCTGAGCAGCATGTAGTAGGTGGTGGCCGGAGACTCGAAGCGCTCCCCCCATGACAGGGCCCGGGTCCTGGAGGAGTCAGCTGAGGCAGCCAGTGACCCCGAGGGCCGACCCCGGGAGGCGGCCCTTTGCCCCGTGCTCACGATGCCGAAGACCCGTCGGGGCGGCTCGCATAGCGGTGCACCGCCTGAGCGAACGCATCGCCACGGGCGCCATAGCTCGCGAACATGTCAAAGGATGCCGCGGCAGGTGCCAGAAGCACCACGTCACCGGGCAGAGCCAGCTCGCTCGCCCGGGCCACGACGACATCCATGACCCCAGTGTCCGTGGTGGGCACGTCGACGACGGGGACATCGGGTGCGTGTCGGGCGAGCGCCTGGGCGATCAGCTCGCGTTCGGCCCCGATCAGGACGACGCCGCGCAGACGGCTGCCAACCGACTGGACCAACGAGTCGACGTCAGCGCCCTTGAGCAGGCCGCCGGCGATCCACACCACGTGCTCGAAAGCGGCCAGTGAAGCAGCGGCAGCATGAGGGTTGGTCGCCTTGGAGTCGTCGATGAACCGCACGCCGTCGACCGTTGCGACGTCGGCGATCCGGTGCGGGTCGGGAACGAACGCTCGCAGACCGTCACGCACCGACAGCGGACCGACCCCATAGGCCCGGGCGAGTGCAGCGGCTGCCAGGGCGTTGGCCACATAGTGCGGCGCTACGGACGGGGCATCTCCTTGCAGGTCTGCCACGGTGGCCAGCTCTGCCGCCGAAGTCCGGCGCTGCTCCACAAACGCGCGGTCGGCCAGTACGTCGTCGACCAGCCCCACCATCGAGAGCGCAGGAATGCCGAGTGTGAAACCTATGGCGCGGCAGCCCTCGGCGACGTCGGCATCCATGACCATCGCCTCGGTTGCCGGGTCCTGGACGTTGTAGACGCAAGCGATCTGGGTGCCCGCGTAGACCTTGGCCTTGGCGAGGCGGTATTGCTCGAACGACCCATGCCAGTCGATGTGGTCAGGCGCGAGGTTCAGACACGCCGACGCCACCGGCGTCACCGACCTCTGCCAGTGCAGCTGGAAGCTGGACAGCTCGACGGCCAGAACGTCATACGGGTCAGGGTGAAGAACCGCCTCGAGCAGGGGCGTGCCCACGTTGCCGGCGCTGGTCGCCCGCAACCCGGCAGCCTGCAAGATCGAGGCCAGCATCTTGACCGTCGTCGTCTTGCCGTTGGTGCCCGTGATCGTGATCCAGGGCGCAGCACCCGACTGCGCGCGCATCCGCCACGCTAGCTCGACCTCGCCCCAGACCGGTATCCCCCGAGCCGCCGCAGTGACCAGCAGCGGGTGGTGAGGGTGGAAACCTGGTGAGGTCACGACCAGCTCGATGCCCTCGGGCAGGTCGACCAGGTGCTCCGGGCCTAGACGGACCTCGACGTCCAGGATCTCAAGGATTCGCGCGCGTTCACCAATAGCGGATGTCGCGTCTGCGCTGACCGCGGTGACGACGGCACCGCGTTCGGATAGCGCGTCGGCTGCCGCGAAGCCGCTAACGCCAAGGCCCGCGACCAGAATGCGCAGCCCCGACCAGTCGGCATCGCGGTGGGTGAGATGGCGCGACCCCTGGCGCGGCTCGTAGCTCAGGTCCTCGTGACTCACGCTGCCCCGGCAACCCACTCTGCGTAAAAGACGCCCATCCCGATAGCGACGAACAGCCCGGCAACGATCCAGAACCGAATCACGATGGTGACCTCGTTCCAGCCGGCAAGCTCGAAGTGATGCTGAAGGGGTGCCATCCGGAACACGCGTTTGCCAGTCAGCTTGAACGAACCGACCTGGATGATCACCGAGAGCGTGATGATGACGAAGAGACCGCCGAGGATGATCACCAACATCTCTGTTCGGGTGGTGATCGCCAGACCGGCCATGGCTCCGCCGAGAGCCAGCGACCCCGTGTCTCCCATGAAGATCTGGGCCGGCGAAGCGTTCCACCAGAGAAATCCGAAGCAGGCGCCCATCAGCGCCGCCGCCACCACAGCCAGGTCGTGCGGATCCCGGACCTCGTAGCACTTCATGCCGGGATTGCTCTGGCAGTTCTGGTTGAACTGCCAGATCGCGATCATGACGTACGACCCGAATACCAGCACGCTGGTCCCGGTGGCCAGCCCGTCCAGCCCGTCCGTGAGGTTCACGCCGTTGCTGGTCCCGGCCACGATCAGGTTTGCCCAGAGCACAAAGAAGATCAGCCCCAACAAGGTCCCGGCGAAGGCGAAGTTCACATTCGTGTCACGCACGAACGAGACGAAAGGCACTGCGGGAGTGCGGAATGCCGTGTTCGGGAACTGCAAGGCGAGGACAGCAAAGATCACCGCCACCAGGGTCTGTCCGGCCAGCTTCTCGCCGCTGCGCAACCCGAGACTGCGTTGCCTGGAGATCTTGAGATAGTCGTCCAGGAAGCCGACGACTCCGAGCCCGGCCATCAGGAACAGCACCAGCACCCCGCTGACGGTCAGGTGTGTCAGGGTGATCAGGTGGGCTGCGCCGTAGGCCAGGAGCGATGCCCCGATGATGACCGCGCCACCCATGGTTGGGGTGCCACGCTTGGTGTGATGCGAGGTCGGTCCGTCGTCGCGGATGAACTGGCCGTAGCGCCGGCGCACCAGGAACTTGATAAACAGCGGGGTGCCGAGAAGCGACACCACGAGCGAGATTGCCGCCGCCAGCAGTACTGCCTTCACGAGGAAACCTCCCACCCGGTGTCGTCGACAAGACGCTCTCCGAGCCACCGTAACCCCGCGTCACGGCTGGACTTGACCAACACGACGTCACCCGGGAGAAGTTGCTGACGGAGCAGCTCGTAGGCGGCATCGGAGTCCGGGACCCAGCTCGACTCTGCGCCCTCCGGTCCCTCGTGCCGGACGCCCAGGTCGATCGGCTGGGTTCCCTCACCGACCGCAACCACGCGCGACAGGTTCAGGCTCACGGCGAGTCGCCCGAGGGCTTCGTGATCGGTGGCGGACCCCGGCCCCAGCTCGCGCATCTCGCCGAGAACGGCCCACGTCCGGCGACCCTCACCCATGACCGCCAGGGCATTGAGCGCGGCGCGCATCGACTCAGGGTTGGCGTTGTAGGCGTCGTTGATGATGGTGACGCCATCGGCCCTTTCGTGGACCTCCATCCGCCATCGGCTCATCGGGCGCGCTTCCCCCAGCGCCGCGGCGACCTCGTCGAGCGGCATCCCGACGGTCAGCGCGACTGCCGCGACGGCGAGGGCGTTGCCGATGTGGTGCTCTCCGTGGAGCCCGAGGGAAACGGGCGCCGAACCCTGATCGGTGACAAGAGTGAAAGAGGCCCGGCCCTGCGAGTCGAGCGACAGGTCGACGGCCCGGACCGCTGCCCGGACCGACACACCCACCGGTACGACGTGTGCCTGGGTCTTGCTCGCCATCGCCGAGACGATCGGGTCGTCCGCGTTGAGGACGGCGAATCCCGTTGCGGGCAAAGCTTGCACGAGCTCGGCCTTAGCCCTGCCGATGGCCTCCTGTGAGCCGAACTCACCCACGTGCGCGGTGCCGACGTTGAGGACGACGCCAATCTGGGGCGGCGCCATACGGGTGAGGTAGTCGATGTGGCCGATCGCTCTGGCGCCCATCTCGAGCACCAGGTAGGCCGTGGTCGACGTGATCCGGCAGAGGGTCAGCGGGACTCCGACCTCAGAGTTGAGCGAACCCACGTTCGCGACCGTCTCGCCGTGCCGCTGCAGGACCGACAACAGCATGTCCTTGGTCGTGGTCTTGCCGGAGGAACCGGTAATGCCGACGACGACGACGCGTGCATTGCGCGCGACCAGGGCGCTGGCCAGCGAGACAAAGGCCGCCTGGACATCGGCGACCACCACGCAGGGCAGGTCGGCAACCGGTCGTGTGGTGAGCGCGGCAACGGCCCCCCGCGCGCGGGCTGCGGCGACGAACTCATGGCCATCCATGGTCTCGCCAACACGTGCGACATAGAGGCTGCCCGCGGACGACTCCCGCGAGTCGGTGACCACCTGCCCGTCCACCAGCGGATCCGCACCTGAACCGCCCTTGGCGTCGTGGATCTGGCCTCCGGTGATCCGGGCGATCTCACTGAGTCGAAGGGGGATCACCGGACTTCGCCGCTATGTGCGTCGGTCGGGGCGTGGCCGTCGGTCGGCTCCAGGGATGCGGTGCCTTCCATGAGCCCAGCATGGGCGATCAAGGCTGCCCTCAGCTCTGCTCGGTCGTCGAACGGGTGGATCACACCGGCGACCTCCTGACCGCTCTCGTGCCCTTTGCCCAGCACCACGACGGTGTCCGCCGCGCCGGACTGGGCGACGGCGGCCCGGATGGCTTCGCCGCGGTCGCCGATCTCGATGATCCGCCCGGGTGAGCGACCGGCGGCCCGATCCTGCTCAACGGCTCCAAACATCACAGCCGCGCGGATGTCGGCCGGCGCCTCCGAACGAGGGTTGTCATCGGTCACGACAACGCGGTCCGCATATGTCGCTGCGGCCGCACCCATGGCCTCCCGCTTGCCGGGGTCCCTGTCCCCCCCGGCTCCCAGAACGACGATCAGCGACCCAGAAGTGTTGTGTCGCAATGCTTTCAGTGCGGCCGCCACCGCGTCTGGGGTGTGTGCGAAGTCGACGACAGCCAGCGGCAGGCGGTTCTGGACTGCGTCATGGTCGACGACCTGCATGCCCTGCACGAGCACCCGCTCCATCCGGCCGGGCACCTTCGGATCAGCATCAAGAGCACGACCTATCGCGTCGCCGGCATATCCCGCTGCCAACAGCACCAATGCGGCCACCGCGGTGTTCACCCGGTTGAAGTCCCCTGGCAGGGCTGACCGCAGGGACAGCCGCTGCCCCTCACCGACGAGCTCGAAGGCGGACGGATCGTTCCCCGCGGGCTGGACCTGCCAGTCCGCCGCGACATCGGGAAGCGACGTGACGGTCACGACCGGCACCGTTGACTCCCGAGCGAGACGCTGACCCCATTCGTCGTCCACGCACACCACGCCCCGGACCGCAGTGCGCGGGGTGAACAGCGAAGCTTTCGCGAGGTAGTAGCTCTCCATCGTCCCGTGGAAGTCGAGGTGGTCCTGGGACAGGTTGGTGAACGCGACGACGTCATAGCGCACACCGTCGACGCGGTGCAGGGACAACGCGTGGCTGCTCACCTCCATCGTGCAGGTGTCAACGCCATGCTCCAGCATCACTGCGAACAGGGCGTGCAGGTCCGCGGACTCAGGCGTGGTCCGAATGCTCTTGATCCGGTCCGCGCCGATGCGGGTCTCGACCGTGCCGATCAGCCCGGTCACTTGCCCCAGGGCACGCAGGGCTGAGTCGAGCAGGTATGCCGTTGTCGTCTTGCCGTTGGTCCCGGTGATCCCCAGCATCGTCAGATGGTCGCTGGCCCGGCCATAGATCAAGGCCGCCACACCACCGAGGGCGGCCCGAGGATCGGGGACGATCAGCACCGGAACGGGGATCTCGTCCAGCGCGAGCGGGACCGCTCCGGCCGGGTCAGTCAGGATGGCAACCGCCCCGAGGCCGACCGCTGCGCCGGCAAAGTCGGCCCCGTGCAGATGGGCGCCGGGAAGAGCCGCGTACAGGTCTCCGGACCGGACCGCCCGCGAGTCAAGGGTCACCCCCGTCACGACGATCCGGGGGTCGATGACGTCGACAGCCGTCGTGGGCACGCCCGCACACTCAGCCACCGACTGCAGGCTGACGCTGCGCGGGCTTTGGGGACGAGGAGCCGCGTTTACCACCGGTTGACGTTACCGCGAGCCGGCCGGGACCCGGACACTCGGCTTGGCCTTCAAGGCAGCCTCGGCCTTGTCTGCCGATGCCGGCGCCTCGTTGACCTTGAGCTTCATCACCGGTGGCGCCGTGCCCGTCGGAGGGATCTTGAACTCCTGCAACGCGTAGGTCATGACGTCCTTGAACACGGGGCCGGCCGTCGACCCACCGAAGTAGCCGCGGATCGGGTTCTGCAGGATCACAGCGACGACGAACTCCGGCTTGTCCGCCGGCGCGAACCCGATGAAAGAGGCCGTCTTGCCCGAGTAGCGGCCGTCGGCTCCGACGCGGTCGGCCGTGCCCGTCTTGCCTGCGACGCGGTACCCCGGGATCTCGGCCATCTTCGCGGTACCCCCGTCGCCGACGACGAACTCGAGCATCTGGCTGAGCGTCCTGGCGACCGGCGCGGTAATGACCTGCACCGGCGTGGTGGAGGGCCTCGCCGCGAAGGTGCCGTCCGCGTTCTCGGTGGCGGCCACCAGGGTCGGAGGCACCCGAAGTCCCCCGTTGGCGATGGTCTGGAATACACCTGCCGCCTGGATCGCGTTGACTGCCAGGCCCTGGCCGTACATGACGGTGTAGCGCTGGGATCCGCTCCAGTCAGCGGACTTGGCGAAGAGGCCTGCGGTCTCGCCGGGGAACTCGATACCGGATTTCTGCCCGACACCGAAACTGCGGAAGTACTTCTCAAGGGTGGCGGGCGGGACCTTCTCACCGACCATCATGGTGCCGATATTGCTCGACTGGGCGATCACGCCGGCGAAGGTCAGCTTCTCGACGCCGTGATCGTGGGAGTCCCGAAACGACTGGCCCGCGCGGGCGAGCCGGTTGGGAACAACCACCGGAGTCGCCGGCGTCGCGACACCCTCCTGGAGAGCGGCCGCAGCCGTCATGACCTTGGCGATGGACCCGGGTTCGAATGCCTCGCCGAACGCCTTGTTGCTGAGATTACCGCGGGCCGTGGCGATGTTGTTCGGGTCGAACGTCGGATAGGTTGCCACCGCCACAAGCTGAGCGGCCTTGACCCTCATGACCACAACGGTGCCGGACAACGCGAGTGTCTCGTTGACCTTCTTGGCGATCGCGTTCTGCGCGAACCACTGCAGGTCGTTGTTGACCGTGAGCCGCACGTCGCGGCCTGGGACGGCAGGCGTGAGCTGCTGCTCGCCGGCGGGGATGATGCGGCCGTCCTGGGACTGCTCGTAGGTCGACCGTCCCGGCGTCCCGACAAGACTGTCGTTGAGCAGGAGCTCGAGTCCGCCACCAGCCGAACCGTCCCCGCCGACCCAGCCAACCAGGGAGGCCGCAGACGAGGAGTTGGGGTAGGAACGTGACGACGCCTGCTCGCTGAAGATGCCGGGAATCCCCAGCGCCTGGATCTTGCGCCAGTTCAGCGGGGTGATGCCCTTGGCGACATACACGAACCGACGCGTTCCGGTCAGTGCGGCGGTCAGCTCGGCCTCGGACTCACCCAGGATCGGTGCCAGGTCGGTTGCCGCCCCCACGACACCCACAGTCCGATATACGCCGTCGACCTTTTTCTTGTACACCGGCACGGCTGTCTGATCTGCCGTCACGTTGCGACGCTCGACGCTGGCAGCCAGGACCACACCGTTCGCGTCGGTGATGTTGCCACGCAAGGCGGGCACAGCGCCGACGTACAGGCGGCTTTTGAGGGCAGCGCTGGCCACGGGCGAGGCATCCAGAGCCTGCAGACGGAGCAGTTGCGCGCCGAACAGGCTGAAGACAAAGAGCACGGCCAGCAACAGGAACCGAACACGTCGCGCCGGGTGTGCGACTCCATGGCGAACCGACCGGGCCGACGGGCCGGAAGAGCCAGGAGAGCTGCGACTGGCTGTCTTGGACGCTGCCGTCCTTGACGTGGGGGTTCCGGAGGCCGGCGACCTGCGGGCGGGGGCCTTGCAGTTCACGGAGGCCGACGTGCTGCGTGACGGTCGGGCCGCTGGGGCCTTTGCCGAGGAGCGACGAGAGGGCGCAGCCGGACGGTCAGCGGTGCCGGGCTTGGCTGCCCGAGCAGACTTACGCCCTGCCGCGCCGGACGCCGAGGCCCGGGCAGGGCGAGAGTCGCCAGGCACCCGTCCGCGCGTCTGCGTCACGTGCTCACCCCGTCTTCGGCTTGGGCAGTGTCTTGATGGTGGCGGTGGTCGTGGTGGTGGTCTTTGCGGCGTGCGCGGCAGGTGCCGGCGCGGGCGCCGATGCGGAGGCCTGGCTCTGTGCCACAGTGAGGCCAGGGGGTGCCTTGGCAGGTTTCGCCACGCCGAGCACCCTGCCGTCGGAGAGCCGCAGGAAGGCCACCGACTGTGCCGGCACCATTCCCATGCCGCGCGCCTTCGCCGCAAGGTTGGCCGGGGACTTCAAGATCTCAAGGGACTGGGTGAGGGAGTCCTCGCTGTCGGTCAGCTGGGCCGAGGTGGCGCGCAGGTCATGCAGGGTGAAGGAGCCTTGGGCCAGAGCCGTGTTGAGCAGCAGGAGCCCGATCAGCCCAGCGGCCAGAAGGGTCGCGCAGATGATGCTGAACGTGGCCCCGCCGTGCTTGGGGGGTGCCCCGGTGACCACGCGAAGCCTGGGCCTGGTCGTGGTCGGTCGGTTCAGTGGCCGGGCGCCGACTCGTGCGGCGGACGTCACCTGGCTCATGCGCGTTGTCCCTTCGAGACTCTGGTTCGTTCGGCGGCCCGCAACCGGGCTGATGCTGCGCGGGGGTTGACACCGATCTCTTCGGCGCTGGGCTCCTCGGCTCCGCGAGTGAGCAACCTCAGGTATGCCGCGTGCTCGGGAAGCTCGACCGGCAGGCCCTCTGGGGTGCTGCTCCGGGCACCGGCGGTGAGCACCCGCTTGCTGAGCCGGTCCTCCAGGGAGTGGTAGCTGAGAATGGCGATGCGGCCACCGACGGCCAGCGCGTCAACCGCCGCCGGCAACGCGGCATCCAGGGCCTTGAGCTCGGCGTTGACCTCGATCCGCAACGCCTGGAAGGTGCGCTTGCCGGGGTGCCCACCGCTCTTCTGCGACGCGGCCGGGACCACCGAGCGAAGCAGCTCGACCAGCCGGGCCGAGGTCGTGAAGGGCTCTCGGGCACGCTCCCGGACAATGGCGGTGGCCACCCGTTTTGCGAAACGCTCTTCACCGTACTCACGCAGGATCCGTTCGAGATCGGCCCGCTCGTAGGTGTTGAGGACGTGCGCGGCCGTCGTACCGCTGGTCTGGTCCATCCGCATGTCCAGCGGAGCGTCGTGTCGATAGGCGAACCCGCGCGCCTCCTCATCGAGCTGCAGCGATGACACTCCGAGGTCGAGCAAGACCGCCTGCAGCGACGGCAACCCCCTCTGGTCCAGGACCTGCGGCAGCTCGTCATAGACCGCGTGGACCGGGGTGAACCTGTCGCCGAACCGGGCGAGCCGCTCCCCCGCCAGAGCCAGCGCATCGAGGTCGCGGTCGATACCGATCACGCTGGCGTTCGGGCAATGCTCCAGGACGGACTCACTGTGACCGCCCATCCCCACTGTGGCGTCAACCATGACTGAGCCCGGTTGCTGGAGCGCCGGCGCCAGCAGCTCGAGTATGCGGTCGCGCAGGACAGGGACGTGCCGGTCCTCCGGTACCCCGCGAGCGTTCATCGGTGTGTCTTTTTCCCTTGTCTGGTAACGGTTGTCGAAAGGTTTGGTTTCGGACCCTGATGTCAGGTCCCCAACCGCTTCAAGGGGTGTGCTGCCCGACATCGGGGAAGTGATGTCGGGAGGCGAAGCGGGTGGAGACCTGACCCCAGGGGCTTGGTCGACTGCCGGCGGTGCGATCAGAGGAGTCCGGGGAACACCTCCTCGGCCTGGTCCGAGAACGCCTGCTCGGTGTCGTGGAGGTAGGTGTCCCACGCGGTGGTGTCCCACACCTCGACGCGGGTGTCGGCCCCGATCACTGTGCAGTCACGGGTGAGCCCGGCATATGTCCGCAGCCCCGTGGGGACGACGACCCGGCCCTGCTTGTCAGGAGTCTCGTCAGAGGCGCCGGACAGAAAGACGCGCAGGTAGTCGCGAGCGGCCTTGCTCGTCAGAGGTGTGCTGCGGGCTGCCTCTGCAATCCGGACGAACTCGTCCATCGGGAAGATGTAGAGGCACCGTTCCTGTCCCCGCGTGACGACCAGCCCATCGGCCAGTCGGTCACGGTACTTGGCGGGCAGGATAAGGCGGCCCTTGTCATCGAGTCGGGGGGTGTAGGTGCCGAGAAACACGGTTTGCCTCCCTCCCCCTTCGATGTCGTGATGTGGCCTGGAAGGGTCCGGGACCGCCACCATTTTCCGCTTCCCTCCACGGTACTCCACTTCCCTCCACTTTTGGCCCGAAATCGCGAAAGTCCTGATCTTCATCACCCCGGTTTGCACAGGTCATGGCTTTGAGGCGGGGTGCAGGAGGAATGGCCGGAAGGAAGGGTGCCCTCACCCGGTGACGTGGGCAGTGAAGTACGGGAGGATCAAGGAACCAACCGAGGAGGTATTTTGAGCGCGATAGGCGCCGCACGCGAGGGTTTCGTGCAAGATCAGGGCATGCA
>JBDTMW010000012.1:0-16220 GCA_039934065.1 Actinomycetota bacterium
CGTACTGCTTGATGGCGTTCGCCGCGTCGACCGTGATCTGGTCGTCGGTCTCGTCACGCTTCTGGATCGACAGGTCGTAGTACTTGAGGTCGATGTCCAGATAGGGGTGGATCAGGCGGTCCTTGATGAACTGCCAGATGATCCGTGTCATCTCATCACCGTCGAGCTCGACGACGGGGTTCTGCACCTTGATCTTGCTCATGCGTATGGCTCCTCGGTTCGACCTCTGGCTACGTCAGTCAACTGCTGAAAGATTACCTTGACGTCAAGATACTTTGAATTCGGGCCTGTAGCCTCTCAAGACCTGGCGCGACGTCCGACACCCCGCGAGCGCGACATCGGGCGCTGCTAACGTCGACGGCAACTCATCCACGTCGCCCGAAGGGGCGCTAGCCGAAGGGCACAACAGTGAGCACTACTCCAGTCAAGGTCGCCGTCACCGGCGCCGCAGGCCAGATCGGCTACAGCCTGCTCTTCCACATCGCCAGCGGTGCGCTGTTCGGCCCGGACAGGCCCGTGGAGCTGCGGCTCCTCGAGATCGCCCCTGCGCTGAAGACCCTCGAGGGCGTCGTCATGGAGATCGACGACTGCGCCTTCCCGACGCTGGCCGGCGTCCAGATGGGCGACGACCCGAACACGATCTTCGAAGGCGTCAACCTCGCGCTGCTCGTCGGTGCACGTCCGCGCGGCCCGGGCATGGAGCGCAGCGACCTGCTCTCGGTCAACGGTGCGATCTTCACCGGCCAGGGCAAGGCTCTTAACGACCACGCCGCCGATGACGTCCGGATCACGGTGACAGGCAACCCTGCCAACACCAACGCCCTCATCGCGATGCACAACGCACCGGACATCCCCCGCGAGCGCTTCTCGGCGCTGACCCGCCTCGACCACAACCGTGCGCTCGCGCAGCTGGCCGCCAAGACCGGTGTGAGCGTCAATGACATCCGCAAGATGACGATCTGGGGCAACCACTCCGCCACCCAGTACCCGGACATCTTCCACGCCGAGGTCAACGGCCAGAACGCTGCACAGCTGGTCAACGACCAGGCCTGGCTGGAGAACGACTTCATCCCCACCATCCAGAAGCGCGGTGCCGCGATCATCGCGGCGCGCGGTTCCTCCTCGGCCGCTTCAGCCGCGTCGGCGACCGTCGACAACGCCCGCGACTGGCTCGGTTCCTCAGCCGAGGGCGACTGGCTCTCGATGGCCGTCGTCTCCGATGGTTCCTACGGTGTCCCCGAGGGCCTGATCTCCTCGTTCCCCGTGACCACCAAGGGCGGCAGCTACGAGATCGTCCAGGGCCTTGAGATCGATGCCTTCTCTCGCGCACGCATCGACGCCTCGACGGCCGAGCTCGCAGAGGAGCGCGACGCCGTCAAGAGCCTGGGCCTGATCAAGTAGACCAACGCCTCTCGTCAAAGGCAGATGCCCGCCAGCACCTCGTGCTGGCGGGCATCTGTACGCCGTGCGGCTCGGATCAGGCCCTTGGCCGCAGATCCACCGCAATGACGATAGATAGCAGCGCAAGGCCGATTGAGAGCAGAAATATCACGTCGGCGGCGCGAGAACGCACCACCAGTGCACCCGCCAGTCTTCGAGGCAACGTGAGTCTGAGCAGCGCAGCGACGACCATCGTCCCGGCCACGATCAACCCGCCCAGGCGGACATCGCCGAAACCAATCACCACAAGACCGGCGACCAGAGCTGCCGCGACGAGCCACAGCACGCCGAAGCGGGCAGAGGTCATGAACCAGCCACGCGCTCGGCAGCCTCGACGACGTTCACCAGCAACATGGCCCGGGTCATCGGCCCGACACCGCCCGGGTTCGGGGTCAGCCAGCCGGCGACCTCAGCCACGGCTGGGTGGACATCGCCCACCACGTGCGACTTGCCCTGGTCGTCGACCTGCCGGCTGACGCCCACGTCGACGACCGCGGCACCCGGCTTGACCATCCCGGCCGTGATGATGCCGGCGACTCCGGCTGCCGCCACGACGATGTCTGCCTGGACCACGTGCCGCGCCAGATCACGGGTTCCGGTATGGCACAACGTGACGGTGGCGTTCTCGCTGCGACGGGTGAGCAGCAGGCCGAGCGGTCGGCCCACGGTCAGACCACGCCCGACGACGACGACGTGCGCGCCTGCTATCGGGACGTCATAGCGGCGCAGCAGCTCGATGATGCCGACCGGCGTGCAGGGCAGTGGCGCGGGCTTACCCAGGACCAGACAGCCGAGGTTGTAGGGGTGCAGCCCGTCGACGTCCTTCTCGGGGTCCACCCTGGAGAGAAGCGCAAGCTCGTCCAGCCCCGTCGGCTGCTGCACGAGGTATCCGGTGCACGCCGGGTCGGCGTTGAGCTGGTCGATGATCGCCTCGACCTCGGACTGGCTGGCACCTGTCGGGAGGTCATGCCGGATGCTGGCGATGCCGACCTCCGCGCAGTCCTGGTGCTTGGCATTGACGTACCACCGGGTGCCCGGGTCCTCGCCCACCCGCACCGTTCCGAGGCCGGGGACGATGCCGCGGTCGGCGAGCGCCGCGATACGGCCCTTCAGCTCGTCCTTGATCGTCGCCAGGGTCGCCTTGCCGTCCAGAGTCCGAGCAGTCATGACCGGAATCTTTCCACAGGCAGCGCGCGACCCCCCTACGCGGCCCCGAGGAGTGACAAACTGCAGCGAAAGGGACGTCTGGCGAACGCGAGCCGGACACCACAGAACGCGCAGCAGACGTGTCATAGGAACATCCGGCGAGTGCAGCAACCAAGGGGGCCGGTCAGTGTTGGTCAAGGGAGCGCAGGCTCAGCCTCCCGTCGGGGACGGCGACGCTCCGGAGGGCTACGAGGACCTGGAACGGATCGACCAGGGCGGCTTCGCCACCGTCTACCGTGCCCGCGAATCCCGCTTCGACCGGACGGTCGCGCTCAAGGTCCTGCGCTCGGACATTCTCAACGACCGTCAGCTCCGACGTTTCCACGCCGAGTGTCTGGCCACCGGCCGCCTCTCTTCGCACCCGAACATCGTGACGGTCTACGACGCAGGCACGACCCTCGGCCATCGCCCTTGGCTGGCCATGGAGTACTGCTCCGGCGGCTCGCTGGCGAACAAGGTCGCCTCGCAAGGTCCGTTGCCCGTGGCTGACGTCATCTCGATCGGCGCCCGACTGTGCAGCGCCTTGCAGGCAGCTCACGAAGCCGGAATCCTGCACCGCGACGTCAAGCCGCAGAACGTGCTGCTCACGTCATACGGGGAACCGGCCCTGGCAGACTTCGGGATCGCCAGCGTGGTCATCGAGGGCGACACGGCCACGGAGACCGCGGCATACACGGTCGTGCACGCCGCGCCCGAGATCCTCGAGGGCAAGGTGGCTACCCCTGCGGCCGACCTCTACTCGCTGGGCTCCACCCTCTACACGCTGCTGGCCGGGCAGGCGCCCTTCGAAACGGAGGCACGCACCGGCCTCGCCCCGCTGGTCACCCGCATCATGCGCAACAACGTGCCTGCGATCGCGCGATCGGGCGTGCCTCCCGAGCTCGAACAGCTCCTGCGCAGGTGCATGGCCGCCGCACCCCAGGACCGCCCCGCCTCAGCCGCCGACCTCGGGGTCATGCTGAGCACGTTGGGTCAACGTCTCGCGGTTGTTTCGCCAGCCGTGACTGCGGCCGCGACCCCTTGCCCCGCCCCACCTGCCGATGGCCCCGATGCGCCGGCAGTGAGCTCCAGTCGCATGCTCCTCATCCTGGGTGGCACGCTCACAGTTCTGCTGGCGGCCTTCACCGGCTGGGGGATGGTCCAGCCCCCGACCGAGGGCGGCAAGCCGTCCCGGGGCACCGTGGTTGCAGGAGCTGCACAGGCTGCCGCCAGGTACACCCCACGGAATGTCGTCGTGCGCCCGGGCCCGGACAAAGGAGAAGTGATCGTGTCGTGGAACATGCCGATCCGCCCCGACGTCGTGGCCACCGTGATCTTCGAAGGACCGGACGTCGCCAGGGCAAGGGGGGTCGTCAACTACGGCACGAGCCCACATGCGGCGCCTCAGGCGACCCTTCGCGGACTGCCGAGCGGTCAGCGGGTGTGCCTGTCCGTGACCCATCTGGTGTCGCTCGACAAGGTGGTCACCAACGCCGTCGGCAGGCCCGGCTGCGCCCTCGCCCGCTGAGAACCGGCCCCGGTCGCCCTCAGTGCGCGAAGTGCCGGGTGCCAGTGAAATACATGGTGACGCCGGCTGCCGCGGCTGCCTCGATGACCTCGGCGTCACGCACCGAGCCGCCAGGTGCGACAACAGCGCGGACACCGGCGTCCAACAGGATCTGCAGCCCGTCCGCGAACGGGAAGAACGCGTCTGAGGCCGCCACCGATCCGGCCGCGCGATCGGCACCAGCGCGCTTCACCGCCAGGTGGCAGGAGTCCACCCGGTTCACCTGGCCCATGCCGATGCCGACGCTGCCTCCGTCCTTCGCCAGCAGGATGGCGTTTGACTTGACCGAGCGAACGGACCGCCAGGCGAATTCCAGGTCCGCCAGCAGTGCTGGGTCGGCCGGGTCGCCGCTGACGAGCGTCCACATTGCCGGGTCGTCGCCACCCGTCACGGCGCCGTCGGCCCCGCCTTCGACGACCGCGTCAATCCGGTCCCGGGTCTGCATCAGGACTCCGCCGCTCACGGCACGGAAGTCGATCTGCTCGGCGCCATCTTCCATGCCCCGGGGTAGCTTCAGGAGGCGAATCGCCTTCTTGCCCTGAAGGATCTGCAAGGCCTCGGGGTCAAAGCCAGGGGCGACGACGACCTCGGTGAAAACAGCGGCAACCTGCTCCGCCATCGCCGCCGTCACAGGGCGATTGGTTGCAATGACGCTGCCGAAGGCCGACTGCGGGTCGCAGGCGTGAGCGCGGCTGTATGCCTGTGCGATGTCAGCGCCGATGGCAACGCCGCAGGGGTTGGCGTGCTTGATGATGGCGACGGCGGGCTCGACGTGGTCGTAAGCGGCGCGCTGGGCCGCGTCGGCGTCGATGTAGTTGTTGTAGGACATCTCCTTGCCGTGGAGCTGCTCGGCGGTGGCTATGCCCGGGCGCCAATGGGCATAGAGCGCGGCCTTCTGGTGCGGGTTCTCGCCGTAGCGAAGGACGGTCGCCCTGTTCCACGTCGCACCGACCCATGCGGGGAAGCCGGTCCCGTCACCGGTGTCGACCAGGACGTTGCCCATCCAGCTGGCGACCGCGAAGTCATAGCTGGCCGTGTGGACGAACGCCTCAGCCGCAAGGGTCTTTCGCTGTTCGAGGGTGAAACCTCCACCACGGACGGCAACCAGCACCGAGCCGTATGTCGCAGGGCTGGTCACGATGGCGACGCACGCGTGGTTCTTGGCCGCGGCTCGCACCATCGACGGCCCGCCGATGTCGATCTGCTCGATGCACTCTTCCTGGGAGGCACCCGAGCCCACGGTTTCGGTGAAGGGATAGAGATTGGACACGACGAGGTCGAACGGCTCGATGGCCAGATCGGTCAGCTGCGCGACGTGGTCAGGGTTGCGCATGTCGGCCAGGATCCCCGCGTGGATCGTGGGATGCAGGGTCTTGACCCGGCCGTCCAGGCATTCGGGAAATCCCGTGAGGTCCTCGACCCTGGTCACGGGGACGCCGGCGTCGGCAATCCGCGAGGCTGTGGACCCCGTCGACACCAGGGCGACCCCGGCATCGTGCAGCCCCTGCGCCAGAACCTCCAGCCCGGTCTTGTCGTAGACGGAGATGAGGGCTCGGTAAACGGGGCGCTTGCCGGAAGCCTTCGAGTCGCTCACGGGATGGTGACCTTTCGTTCGGTGACGGTGAAACCTTGGCGGACCATCCGGCCCACATAGTCGACGAGCATCTGGCGCTCAGCGATCTTGATGCGTTCATGCAGCGTCTGGACCGTGTCATCGTCCTGCACCCTGACAGCGGTCTGAGCCACGACCGGCCCGGTGTCGACGCCGGAGTCGACGAGGAACAGTGTGCAACCGGTGACCTTCACGCCGTAGTCCAGGGCGTCCTGGGGGCCATGCATGCCGGCGAATGACGGCGACAGCGCTGGGTGGGTGTTGACCGTGTGCCCACCTAGCTGCCCCAGGAACGCCTCACCGGTGAGCTTCATGAAGCCTGCCAGGACCACGAGCTGAGGGCGGTACTGCGCCACCCGGGATGTGAGCGCGGCGTCCCAGTCCGCGCGGCTCGCGAAGTCGGCGACACGGCATACGAAGGTGGGGATCCCTGCCCGCCGTGCACGCGACAGGGCTTCGGTGTCGTCGCGATCTGCGCCGACCGCTGCAATCTGGACGCCGTAGGCCGGGTCGGCTGTGGCGTCGATGAGCGCCTGCAGGTTGGTGCCTGTGCCCGAAACGAGGACGACGATGGAGCCGGCGGCCGACCCTGTGTCCGTCGATGTCGTCACGATGGCACGATATCGGACGACCGTGTTTGCTCAACCCGCCCGTCTCATGCCAGGAGCCCCCTGTTGGCCTCGACCCAAAAGCCACGCGTCCTGCCGCCGGGCATGGCGCACTCGAGACGGTCGGCGATCCTGCTTCTTGCGGGCGTGGTCGCTACCAGCATGCCGTTGCCGTACACCGGGCTCGCCGCTGTCCCGCTGGTCTGGGCCGGGGTCGAGTCGATCCGCGCGATCCGTGCCATGTCCGGAGGGCGGGCGCCGGCTCGCGGCATCGTGTGGAGCGCCATCGGCCTCGCGATGGTGTGTGCCCTCACCGTTTCGGCGCTGCTGCCCTATGCCGTCTATGGTCCGGCAAAGGGCTTGCAGGACTGCCTCAAGGGGGCCAACACCGCGGTCGCGACGGGCGAGTGCAAGGCGCACTTCTATGGCGACGTCGACCCGTTCCTGCGTGGCTTCCTGGGCGTCTGAGCGCCTCAGCGTCTGACAACGCGTAGGTGGCTGAGCGAAACGACGACCAAAGCGCCGAGCAACAGCTCGCCCAGGACGACCATCCCGAACATGAGCGACGGCGCTCCGACCAGGCTGAGCCGGGCGGCGCCAAGCGAACCGCCCGCGAGCTGGCTTGCCAGCGTCAGGCTCAGCGCAGCCACGACACACGCCGACGCTGAGACCTTTGCCTTGATCTGCCAGGAGGAGAGGCGAGTCACCGAGCGCACCGCCCGCCAGCCGACCAGCGCTCCTGCGACGACGGGGACCAAAGCAAAGAGCCACAGACCATTAGGCAAAGGGCCTGGGTCCGGCAGAGCACCCATGCCCGGTATGAGGGGAAGCAGGCCAGGGTTCGAAGTCGACCAGGTGATGGACGTGCCCTGACCGACGACGAAGCCGGGCCCTGCCATCCATGACGCCGCCCAGAGACCGACATTGGGCAGAGCCAGGAACTGGGCCAGGCTGAGCACGCCGACGCCGACCGGATCGGCCCCCAGGGTGTCGTACAGCTGGCCTATCCGGCCAAGATGCGTCACGACCATGGCGACGGTCAGCACCACGCCGGCGATGAACACCACCAGGGCCCCGCCCAGCCCAGGACGGATCGCCCGGCGCAGGTTCACGGGCACGCGCCTGTGCAGCCCTGCGTTCAGGCCAGGTGCAACCGAAGCGAGGTCGCCGCGGAACTCGAGCGCCAGGGCAGCCAGCACGGCAAGCGAGCCGACAACGCCCGTGCCGAGGACGGATCGAGGGACCGACGCGTGAAGAGGGTGCCCTGCTGTCGCCAGGGAGAGGACCAGTCCCACCGAGGCATACGAGGCCACGAAAGCCACACCCGTGCCTGCGACGTCGCGCCGCAGGCCTCCCAGAGCTTCGAACCTCTGGGGCCGCCCATCATCGAGCTGCGCCAGAACCCGCCGTGCTGCGATGACCGCGACGCCGAGCGGGATCGCGGTCAACAACCACGGCATCAGCGAGATCGTGGCTGCGCCTGATCCCAGCGGAGCTCCGTTGGCCAGCAACCACACGCTGGAGCCGACCGACAAGGCCTGGGTCCAGTCCACCGTGCTTTCGGCGCTGGCGACCCAGACGAGCAGCGCCGGCATGGCGATGATCGCCATCGACACCACCGCCGCTGAGACCCCAGACACGGCCGAATGCCACCGAAGGGATCCGCCGGGCGGTCCGATCCAGGGCCTGGCGGAGTGGGTTATCCGGCGATCGCGATGGAGCAGGCTCATGAGGTCTCCATGGTCGCGGTTGTCGACAGCGGACGGGGCAGGGCGCGCCGTCGGAGGTGAGATTGCGTCTCACCACCTCGTCGCGCGAAGGTCTCACAAGGAGTCGGGCCGGCCACCTCGATGAGGTGACCGGCCCGTCATACGTGCAGCGGCTGTCGTCAGCCCAGGGTCTTCATCAGCTCGCGCATCAGCTCGGCAGTCGCGGACGGCGTCTTGCCAACCTTGACACCGGCGGCCTCGAGGGCCTCTTTCTTGGCGGCGGCGGTGCCCGATGACCCGGACACGATGGCGCCGGCGTGACCCATGGTCTTGCCCTCGGGTGCGGTGAACCCCGCGACGTAGCCGACGACGGGCTTGGTGACGTGGTCCTTGATGTATGCCGCAGCCCGCTCTTCGGCGTCGCCACCGATCTCACCGATCATGACGATCGCATCGGTGTCGGGATCGGCCTCGAAGGCAGCCAGGCAGTCGATATGCGTGGTCCCGATGACGGGGTCGCCACCGATGCCCACAGCCGTGGAGAAGCCGATGTCGCGCAGCTCGTACATCATCTGGTAGGTCAACGTGCCCGACTTGGAGACCAGGCCGATACGACCGGGGCCGGCGATGTCGGCCGGGATGATGCCGGCGTTGGATGCTCCGGGGCTGATCACTCCGGGGCAGTTCGGGCCGATGATGCGCGTCGTGCCGGCCTGCTGGGCGTAGGTCCAGAACTCAGCGCTGTCCTTGACGGCAACGCCCTCGGTGATGACGACGGCGAGCGGGATCTTGGCGTCGATGGCCTCGATCACGGCGGCCTTGGTGAACTTGGCCGGGACGAAGACGACGGTCACGTTGGCCCCGGTCGCCGCAATGGCCTCCGCGACCGAACCGAAGACCGGCACGGAGGCGCCAGCGTCGAACTCGACCTCCTGGCCGCCCTTGCCGGGTGTCACGCCGCCAACGATGTTGGTACCCGAGGCCAGCATCAGCTGGGTGTGCTTCTTGCCCTCGGAGCCGGTCATGCCCTGGACGATGACCCTTGAGTCAGCGTTGATGAAAATTGCCACGGTGGTTTGCCGCCTTTCAGTTCGTGTTGGCGGCCGAAGCCAGCTCGGCGGCCTTGCGGGCCGCGCCGTCCATGGTCTCTTCCACCGTCACCAGAGGGTGACCGGCCTCGGCGAGGATGCGGCGACCCTCCTCGACCTTGTTGCCGTCCAGCCGGACGACGAGCGGCTTGGTGGCCTCGTCGCCGAGGACCTTGAGCGCACCGACGATGCCGTTGGCGACCTCGTCGCAGGCGGTGATGCCGCCGAAGACGTTGACGAACACCGACTTGACGTTCTGGTCGTTCAGGATGATGTGCAGACCGTCGATCATGACCTGTGAGGACGCGCCGCCGCCGATGTCCAGGAAGTTCGCGGGCGAGGGATGATGACCCGCAGCTCCGAACTCTTCGCCGGCGTAGGCGACCACGTCAAGGGTCGACATGACCAGGCCCGCGCCGTTGCCGATGACTCCGACCGAGCCGTCGAGCCGGACGTAGTTCAGGTCCTTGGCCTTGGCCGCAGCCTCGAGCGGGTCGGCCGACGCCTTGTCCTCAAGTGCCTCGTGGTCGGGGTGCCGGAAACCGGCGTTGTCGTCGAGCGTCACCTTGCCGTCAAGGGCGACGATCCTGCCGTCTGTCGTCTTGACCAGCGGGTTGACCTCGACCAGCGTCGCGTCCTCGTCACGGTAGACGGTCCACAGCTTCTGGATGGCCTCGGCGATCTGCACCTTGACGTCCTCGTCAAAGCCGGCCGCGTCGACGATCTCCTTGGCCTTGGCCGCATCGATGCCCACGATCGGGTCGACCGGAATACGGGCGAGTGCCTCGGGACGCTCGACTGCGAGCACCTCGATCTCAACGCCGCCTTCCTTGCTGGCCATCGCGAGATAGGAGCGGTTGGCGCGGTCGAGCAGGATGGAGAAGTAGTACTCCTCCGCGATCTGCGCTCCGGCGGCGATCATCACCTTGTGGACCGTATGGCCCTTGATGTCCATGCCCAGGATCCGGGAAGCCGCCTCTGCCGCCTCCTCGGGAGACTTGGCGACCTTGACGCCCCCAGCCTTGCCTCGTCCGCCGACCTTGACCTGTGCCTTGACGACGACCACTCCGCCGCTGTTGGCGCCGATCGTCTCTGCCGCGGCGCGGGCTTCTTCAACGGTCTCGGCGACGGTGCCTGCCAGCACGGGCACGCCGTGCGCTTCGAACATGTCGCGCGCCTGGTATTCAAAAAGATCCACGAGTTCATCCTCATCATCGAGTAAGGAAACGTCCTAGCGGAGCGTAGCCCGCACGTATACCGGCTTCTCCCGACGGGGTGCGGCGGGTGGGACCAATCTCACGCGAGCCTCTCGTAGGCCGGGATCTGACGCCCTCGTCGGGACGACAGTCGCAGCGGGTGCAATGCACCGATCAGATGCAGGATGGACCTATGCGACATATCACCTCGGTCTGCTGCTCCGCCGCCGCCACACTCGCTCTGTCCGCCTGCGGTTCCCAGACCGGGCCCGACAGCGCGCCCGGAACGTCTGCCTCCCCGCCGTCAGTCTTCCCGCTGACCATCACCCGAACCGGCGGTATCGCCGGCTTCCATGACGTGCTGGTGGTCACCAAAGATGGACTCGTGTCGGGCACGCAGAAGGGAAAGGCGCAGTGGCAGTGCCAGCTCACCCCTGGGTCGTCCGCACGTCTGACGACGGCCGCGTCGAAGGTGCCATGGCCTCGGCTCACCACAGGCAGCACCAGCGCCGCCTTCCCTGACGACATGGTCACCATGGTCGTGTCGCCGGCAGGCGGGCCGGTCAGGGTGGAAGACCCCCAGGTGGGCGCCGCGGGCCCGGTCTTCACCGAGCTTGTCACCGATCTCAGCGCCGGTCGGTCTGCGTCCGGCCAGTGCAAGCCCCTCTGACCCAGACCGATGCCCGCCTGCTCAGGATCATGAGCAGGCGGGCATCGTTGTGTCGCGGCCGATTCAGGCTCAGCCGGTGGTGACCGCAGTGTCGTCGACCACGAAGCTCGTCTGGAGCGAGGAGTCCTCGTTCATCAAGAACTTCACGGTGATCGTGAGGCCTTTGTAGGCCGCCAGGCTGAACGACTTCTGCGAGTACGTCGCATTGGTGCCCACGTTGGAGTACGTCGCCAATGTCGTCGTCGTCGTACCAGAGACGACCTGGACCTTCATCGTGTCGTACGCCGTTGTGCCGGACTCAGAGGTGTCCGTGCGAATCCAGTACGACAGCGCTGGCGCGGCCGAGGCGGACGGAATGGTCACCGACTGCGACTCGGTCTCCGTGGTCGTGACGCCATTGCCGCCAAGCCACATCTTCCAGGAACCCGTATGCGACGGACGGCCGGCGTTAGTCGTTATCGGGCCGGCGCTGCCGGTCCAGTTGACTGCGCCGGACTCGAAGCCGGGGTTGAGCAGCAGGTTCCCGGTGGGAGGTGGTGTGGCGCCACAGGTCTCGGTGCCGACCGGCGCTGAGATAGCTGCGAAGGACGCCACGATGCCTGCACACTGCGCCGAACCGACGCCATACAGGTCCTTGGCTGCCTTGACAGCTCCGGTACGGGCTGCCGCGTAGTTGCTGTTCGACGTGAGGTACGTCGAGAGCGTGCGGTACCAGATCTTCTCGGCTGCGGCGCGACCGATACCGATCACGGTTGAGGCGTTGCAGGTCGGGCTGTTGTACGAGACGCCATTGATGACCTTGGCCCCGGAGCCTTCGGACGCCAGGTAGAACCAATGGTTCAGCGGCCCGGATGAGTAGTGCGGGTCGAGGCTGCCCAACGTCGAGGACCAGCAGTCCTTGGACGCACCGTCCTTGCTGGGCTGATCCATGTAACGCAGCGGGGTCCCGTTGCCGTTGATGTTGATCAGCTCGCCGATGAGGTAGTCCGGGTTGTCGGAGGCGTTGTTGGCGTACCACTCCACCGCGGTGCCGAAGATGTCTGAGTTCGCCTCGTTCAGCCCACCGGCGTCACCGGTGTAGACCAGAGCGGCGGTGTTCTCAGTGACGCCGTGGGACATCTCGTGACCGGCGACGTCGAGCTCGACCAGCGGATGGGTGTTGCTCGTGCCATCGCCGTAGGTCATCTGGGTGCCGTCCCAGAACGCGTTGACGTAGTTGGTGCCGTAGTGCACCCGCGACCTTGCGCCGACCCCGGTGTTCCAGATCCCGTTGCGGCCAAGGACGTTCTTGAAGTAGTCGAAGGTCTTCTCTGCGCCGTAGTGGGCGTCGACCCCGGCCGAGGCCCTGTTGCTGACCAGCCCGTTGCCCCAGATGTCGTCGGCGTCGGTGAACGTCGTGCCGGCCGCGGTGCTGGAGGTCGACCCGTTCAGGTCAGTGGTGTAGTTGCCCGCAGTGTCGCGCATCGAGTAGCTGGTGCCCGCGGTGGTGCCGATTGCCACGGTTCCGACGTAGATCCCGTTGCCGGTGCCGTTCACGACCTCGTCGAAACCCTCCAGGATGGCACCGGTGGTGGCGTCCACGATGCTGTGCAACCTGCTCGGGGTCTGGTCGGCCCTCATGCCCTCGGTCAGCACGTCGTAGGCAAGGACCGCGGTGCCGCCGCCGGCGTACACGACCAGCTCGCCGTGGTTGGCCGTCGTGCTCTGCTGCACCGATGCAGCATTGCTGGCGCCGGCAGCCTCGGCCGTGGACAGGCTCACCGTCGGGGTCGTGGAGGACACCGCCGCCGAGTGCGAGGCGTTCCAGCTGACACTCTTCACCCGACCAGCTTTGTCACGGTGGCTGACCAGGTCGCCACCAATGACCCGCAAACCATCGAAGGTCCGGTCGTACCGCACATTCGTCGAGCCATCAGCGTCGGTGATGACGTCCTTGACCACGAGCTTCTCACGACTGCCCATACCCAACGCCCGCCCTGCCGCGGCGGAGCCGGACTGCTCGACCGCGATACTGGCAGCCCTGTTGGGCCCGGGGGGTGATGCGCCGAACGCCGCCACGCCCTGACTGCTTGCCGCGACCAAAGCAACAAGTGCCCCGAACGCCAACCCTGCTCTTAGACGGTTCACTCACGCATCTCCTCGGATGAGAGCCATCGTCATCGACGGCCTGTGGTGTCCGGGAAGGAATGCGACAGATACCCGCAAACCCGCGCTTTTGACGTCATCCCCGACGAAGCGACGATGGAGGTGCGCTCGCTCCAAGGTCAATGACCTTTGCCCAAAGATGGCCGTACGCAGGACAAGATCGAGGAACCGGCATACCGACTTCAACCATTGGTTCGCGGCGCGGCTGCCGTCCGGGCGCAGTCATGGCCATCATCCCCTGAGCCATCCAGGCGGTGACGAAGCCCGTGTCAGCTGGGGGTGATGTGCGTGCGGACCCACTCGACGATGTCGGTCGTCGTCGCGCCAGGAGTGAAGACCTTGGCCACGCCGAGCTTCTCGAGCTCGGCGATGTCGGCCTCGGGGATGATCCCGCCGCCGAAGATGACGATGTCCTTGGCGTCACGCAGCTCAAGGAGCGCCGCGACCTTGGCGAACAGCGTCATGTGGGCGCCGGAGAGCACTGAGAGGCCGACCGCGTCGGCGTCCTCCTGGATGGCCGCCTCGACAATCTGCTCGGGCGTCTGGTGCAGGCCTGTGTAGACAACCTCCATGCCGGCGTCACGCAACGCGCGAGCCACCACTTTGGCGCCACGGTCATGGCCGTCGAGTCCAGGTTTGGCCACCACGATGCGCAACGGAGATTCAGTCATGGGACGCAGACTATCTAACCAGCCGCAACGACGACATCCCGCTGTACAAGACGGCCCTGAACGCGAGGAGCGGACGCCGCTGCGCATCACGGTTGCGCAACACCGTCAGCGATTCTGTGAAATGCGTCACTGAGGGGCTACCGTGCACTGACCATGTCTCAGCCACCAGCGGCCCGCCCCTCGGCGGCCAAAGCCCCGGCCCCGGGTCGTCGTCCCCCTCCCGGTGCGACCCCGACTGCCGGTGGACGGGGTGCCCTGGGTCGCGCATACGACGTCGTATCCGGGGTGGCGCGGGACAGGGCGCGGAGCACCACCGACATCCTCGGTGGCGCTGCCAAGGCGCTGGCCACCCCCTCCGGCGTGGCCGGCCTGGCCATCGAGGTGGCCTGGGTGAGCACCCATCTCGCGCTCTACCCGCTCGGCCTCTTCGGTCGAGCCGATGCCTACGAGGGCAACGGCTACAGCCTTGAGGGCCTGCCGCCGGTGCAGCGCGGACTGGTGATCGGCGACGTCGAGGCGGCCGGCACACCCATCCTGCTGGTGCACGGCATGGTCGACAACAGGTCGGTCTTTGCGTTGTTGCGGCGCGGGCTGCGACGACGTGGTTTTGGCAGGGTCGCCACCATCAACTACTCGCCGTGGACCACCGACGTCCGCGTTGCGGCGGCCGAACTCGCCCACGAGGTCGAGGCGTTGGTAGCCGAGACCGGCTACGAACGGATCCACGTCGTCGGGCACAGTCTCGGCGGCCTGATCGCCCGGTACTACGTGACTCGCCTGGGCGGTGACGAAAGGGTGCACACGCTGGTCACGCTGGGGACACCACACGGCGGCACCGTCAACGCCTATGCGCTGCCGTCGAACCTGTGTTGCCAGCTACGCCCGGGCAGCGCCTTGATGCGCGAGCTCAGCGCGCCAGTGCCCCACTGTCGGACCCGGTTCGTGGCCTACTGGTCGGACCTCGACCAGATGATCTTTCCCCAACACAACGCCATGCTGGACCACGCGGATCTGAGCGTTCGCAACGTCAAGATGCACGGCATCGGACACATGAGCCTGCCGATCAACGGTCACGTCGTCCATGGGATCTCGACGACCCTGGCCCAGCTGGACGCGGACGGTAGCCTGCTGACCGCAGGGGTCACCGAGCTGAAACCCCCGCGGCGAAAGCACTGAGCCGCTGCCGGGAACTGGTCAGGGACCACTGAACCGTTTTCGAGCATTTGGTGTGACGAACGACACGCTTTATGGATGAGACCGCGCTCCGCATTGTGTATTACGAAAAGGTCACGCTAGCCTTGCCACTTCCGTGCTCCCTGCCCGTGAGGTCTGCTCGTGCCCGCTAGTCCATACAACGGTCGTCACCGTGGGGGCAAACACGCCACCCCGAAGCAGCGCCGCTTTGTGACCGGTCTGGCCCTGCCCACTGCGGCGGCCGCTGCGCTCGCGTTCTGCGCAACCGGTGCGGCTGTTGTCACGACGACCAAGACGCAGCCGGTCACGTTCAGCCAGCAAGCAACGCCGCCTGCCACATCCGTGGAAGCGAGCGTCGACCCCGCTCTGCTGCGTGACCGTTCCCTCCAGGCGGCGCAGGACAACGCCTTGGCCATCGCCCGCGCCGACTCCGCAAACTGGGTTGCCCGCGCGGCCGTACGCAAGAATCTCGCCGCTCGCGCCAAAGAGGCCAAGCTGGCCTACGCCCAGAGCTGGCGGCTCCCGGTCAAGAACTACGTCCTGACATCCGGCTTCGGCGGTCGCTGGGGCCGACTGCACGCCGGCGAGGACTTCGGGGTCCCGATCGGCACCAACCTGGTCTCCATGTCGACCGGCACCATCGTCTTTGCCGGCCAGGAGTCGGGCTACGGCACCATCGTCAAGATTCGCTACTGGGACGGCACCGTCAGCTTCTACGGACACATGTCGCGTGTGGCGGTCACTGCAGGCGAGGTCGTCGCGCCCGGCGATGTCGTCGGACAGTCCGGCAACACCGGCGAGTCGACGGGACCGCACCTGCACCTCGAGATCCACCCCGGCGGCAGCGCGGCGATCAACCCCCTGCCCTGGCTGACTAGTCACCAGGTCGCTTTCTAGTGGTCCGTCGTTGAATTGGTCTGGTGGTTGAGGGCGGCTCGGCCTCGCCGGACTTTCTCGATGATGTCAGCAGCGGTCGCCTTCCACACGAAGGGCTTCGGGTCGACGTTCCAGTGACCGGCCCAGGTCGTGATCGCGTATTCAAGCTCGGGCACGTTGCTGAAGGTGCCTCGGCGTAGACGCCGCTCGGTTATCTCTTTGAACCATCGCTCGATGAGGTTCAGCCAGGAGCTCGAAG
>JBDTMW010000013.1:0-16056 GCA_039934065.1 Actinomycetota bacterium
GCGAGCTCGCCCTCGTAGTGCACCTCAGCGCTCTGCCTCGGCATGACGACCGGGTCATCGGGGCCAACGACGGCGGTGTTCGGGATCAGGAACATCAGCGGCTCGGCGGGGGGCTCACCGCCCATCTCGGCGGCATGGGCCGCGTAGTTCTTGCCGATGCCGATCACCTTGCTGCGAGGGATGATCGGCGCCAGCAGCCGAACGTCATCGAGCAGGACGCGGTTACCGGTGAAGACGACCGGCTGGTAAAGCGGGTCACCTTGGATCTCGGCAATCCACGGGGCATCGGGCTCCCCCTCGACGATGCCGTAGGTCGGGTCCTCACCGGTCGTGTATCTCGCTATGCGCACAGCCCCGACCCTATCCGCCCTTCGTGTCCGGGCCCTCACGTCAGGTCAGCGCCGACAGTTCTCCACGACAGGCCTTCCACGTACCCTTGACGACCATGGCGCAGCGACTGACGCAGGACGAGTGGCGCCCGCTCGAGGCCGCCCATCACGACCGCGTGGACGCTCTGACGGCCGCACACCTGGGCCGGCAACAGGACGCGCGCAAGCACCCTGTCGAGGACTTCCTTTTCACCTACTACATGTACAGCCCGGCCAAGCTCCGCCGCTGGCATCCAGGTCCAGGGGTGCTGCTCGAGGGCGCCGGTGAGCGCGCCGGATGGAAGTTCCACCGCTCCGCCGAGGGCGCGGTGCGCGTGGACCTCGAGGCGTTTCTCGAGGCTCGCTCGGAGAGCGTCCGCCTGATCCGTGACCTGTTGTCAGCAACCGCTGCTCGGCCTGCCCAGCTCGGCTGTTTCGGTCTCCACGAGTGGGCGATGGTGTACCGCCAGACGTCTGAGCAGGTGCGTCACTCGGACTGGCCTCTCCGGTTGGGCCCGGA
This sequence comes from Actinomycetota bacterium, assembly GCA_039934065.1. Lineage (GTDB taxonomy): Bacteria > Actinomycetota > Actinomycetes > Actinomycetales > Dermatophilaceae > UBA4719. The sequence continues at coordinate 889 of JBDTMW010000013.1, forward strand.
AGGGACCGACACTGTGGTCGAGTCGGACCAGATCCGCTGCTCCCACTTCGACGCCTACAGGTTCTTCACGTCCGCCGCGCTTCCACTGAACACCCTTGCGCCAACACGGGATTCGCAGATCTCAATGGAGCAGCCTGGTTGCCTGCACGCCAACATGGACCTCTATAAATGGGCATACAAGCTCGCCCCCGCGGTGGCCAGCGACCTCACCGCAGACTGCTTTGACCTCGCTCGCGCGGTGCGCACCCTGGACATGCGGGCCGCTCCCTATGACCTGAGCGAGCTGGGGCTCGAGCCGGTCCGGATCGAGACCCCGGAAGGCAAGGCCGAGTACGTCGAGGCGCAGCGCGACTTCGCCACGACAGCGCAGGTCTTGCGTCGAAGGCTCATCGATGCTTGCGACACCCTGTACACGTACGCGTCGGGTGCGTGAGCCGTCAGACGTGCAGAGGTGCCTGCTCGACGGACGTGTCCAGCACAAAGCCAGGCGAGCGCGGTCGGGTGTGAGCGTTTGGCGACTGTCAGCGCACCGGCACAGACTGGCGCCACAGCCCGTAGGTGATTCCGTCGACCAGAGCGTTCCAGCTGGCCTCGACGATGTTGGGCGCCACTCCAACGGTGTTCCAGGACGTTGCGCCGTCCGAGGTCTCGATGAGCACGCGGGTCACGGCGTCGGTGCCGTGCGCCGAATCAAGGATGCGCACCCGGAAGTCGATCAGCTCAAGCTTGTCCAGCTCGGGATAGGCGGCCGAAAGCGCTACTCGCAGAGCATGGTCGAGTGCGTTCACGGGGCCGTTGCCCTCGCCGGTGGCCACGACGCGTTGGCCGGCAGCAGTGAGCTTGACCGTGGCCTCGGACATGGCCTGCCCAATACCGGTCGAGTCCGTGATGACGCGCCAGGACTCGACCCCGAAGTAGGTCAGCGCCGCACCCTCGACCTCGGTATGCAGTAGCAGCTCGAAAGATGCGTCAGCGGCGTCGAACGTGTAGCCCGCCTGCTCCATCTCCTTGACGCGGGCTACGACGCGACCGAGCAGCTCAGGCTCCTGGCTCAGGTCGTAGCCGAGCTCGCGCCCCTTGAGCTCGATGCTGGCCCGGCCCGCCATATCCGAGACCAGCATCCGCATGTCGTTTCCGACGGCGGTGGGGTCGGTGTGCTGGTACAGGTCGGGGTCGATCCTGATGGCGCTCGCGTGCAAGCCCGCCTTGTGCGCGAAGGCACTGGCGCCGACGTAGGGCTGTCTGCTGTACGGCGGCACGTTCGTGACCTCACTGATCGCGTGGGCGATCCGGGTGGCCTCGCGAAGCCGGCTCTCGGGCAGAAGCTCGAACCCCTCCTTGATCTGGAGGTTGCTCACCACCGTGAGCAGGTCAGCGTTGCCGGTGCGCTCGCCATACCCGTTGATCGTGCCCTGGACGTGGGTGGCGCCGGCGGCGACGGCGGCCAGCGAGTTGGCCACTGCGCAACCGGTGTCGTTGTGGCAGTGGATCCCCAGCCGGGCCTGGCTCGCGTCCAGGACATCGGTGACGATGTCGCTCACCTGGGGCGGCAGCATGCCTCCGTTGGTGTCACACAGGGCAATGACCTCGGCCCCAGCCTCGGCCGCGACCCGCAAGACCTCCAGCGCGTATGCCCTGTCGGCCAGGTAGCCGTCGAAGAAGTGCTCGGCGTCAAGGAAGACCCGCCGACCCTCACCTCGCAGAAAGGACACAGTGTCCCGGATCATCGCGAGGTTCTCGGGAAGTGTTGTCCGCAAGGCGGACTCGACGTGACGGACATGTGCCTTTGCAACGAGCGTGACCAACGAGGCGCCCGAGTCCAGGAGCGCCCGCACCTGCGGATCGTCTGCTGCCATCGTGCCTGCGCGCCGGGTGGCGCCAAAGGCCGCGAGCGTCGCGTTGTGCAGGGTGAGCTCCTGCTGTGCCCGGGAGAAGAACTCGGTGTCCTTGGGGTTCGCACCGGGCCAACCGCCCTCGATGAAACCAACACCGAGCTCGTCGAGGTGCATGGCAATGGCCAGCTTGTCCGTGACCGAGAGGTTCAGGCCCTCTTGCTGGGCGCCATCGCGCAGCGTGGTGTCGTACACCTGCAGGTCAGTCATCGTCAGCCCTGTCTCGCGAGACGAAAAAAGACCCCCCAGGGGCTGGGAGGTCTGCGCGGCGGGAAAAGCCCCGTCGCGCTAGTCGATAATGACGCTGGCGGTGGCCACGGGCGTCCCTGTGTTGCTCACCACAGAATCGTGGCATGCCCGTCCACCATCTGGCTACCCGTCTCGCACTGTGGTCATCGCAACGTGGTGTTGGAGGTGCCGTCACTGAACCGTGGTGACCGGATCCTGGCAGTCCGGATGAGCGCGTCGAACAGTCGGGTGTCCTGCCCGGCCTCAGGGTGCCACTGCACCGCCATCCGGAAGCGCGACGCCGGATGCTCCATCGCCTCAAGAGTGCCGTCCGGAGCCCAGGCTGCGGCCAGATAGCCCGGGTGGCTGGAGACGGACTGGTGGTGGTAGCTCGGTACGACGACTTCGCGCCCGAGCAGAGCGCTCACCTTGGTGCCCTCGACCGTGCGCACGGAATGCGAGCCATAGACCCCGGGGGCGGGTGAGTGCTCGTCGTGCCCGACCAGGTCGGGCAGGTGCTGGTCCAGCGTCCCCCCCGCCGCCACAGCCATGACCTGCATGCCACGGCAGATACCCAACACCGGCGTATCCCGCTGTCGTGTGACCGTGGCCAGCGCCAGCTCGAGGGCATCGCGATCGGGCCGTGCCTCCTGCACGCCGGGGTGTGGGTGCGCCGCATATCGTCCGGGGTCGACGTCGACGCCGCCAGCCAGGATCAGCCCGTCCAGGCGCGCGACGATGGCAAGGGCCATCTCGTCATCGACGTCAACGCGGGGCGGGATCAGCACCACAATGCCACCGGCACGCTCGACCTGGGCCACGTAGTTGTGGGGCAGCAGTGCGTGCGGCATGCTCTGCCACACCCCGCGCACGGCCTCCTCGACGTAGCAGGTGATGCCGATGATCGGTCGAAAGCTGTTGGCGTCCATGGCTGTTGGTGATCCAGCGGTCACAGCGGGGTGACGTAGGCGCCGGCAATCCCGCCGTCGACCATGAACTGCGCCGCCGTGATGAAGCTCGACTCGTCGCTGGCCAGGAACAACACGGCACTCGCGATCTCGTCGGGCTCGGCGAACCGGCCGACGGGTATGTGAACAAGCCGTCGCGCCGCTCGTTCAGGGTCGTTGGCGAACAGCTCCTGAAGCAGCGGGGTGTTGACCGGCCCGGGGCAGAGCGCGTTGACGCGAACCCCCTCACGAGCGAACTGCACCCCCAGCTCGCGCGACATCGAGAGCACGCCGCCCTTGCTCGCCGTGTAGGAGATCTGCGAAGTCGCGGCTCCCATGACGGCAACGAAGGACGCCGTGTTGATGATCGAGCCTCTCTTCTGCTCGAGCATGTACGGCAGGGCAGCCTTGCAGCAGAGGTAGACGCTGGTCAGGTTGACCTCCTGCACCCGTCGCCAGGCGTCCAGGTCGGTGGTGAGGATCGAGTCGTCCTCGGGCGGCGAGATGCCCGCGTTGTTGAATGCGATGTCGACGCTGCCGAACTCTTCCTTGGCGGTACGGAACAACGTCTCGACCTGCTCGGGGTTCGTCACGTCGCAGTGGACGAACAGGCCGCCGTGCTCCTGTGCGATCCGCGAGCCGTTGGGGTCGTCGACGTCGCCGATCACGACCTTGGCGCCTTCAGCGGCGAAGCGCCGGACGGTGGCCAGCCCGATACCGCTACAGCCTCCGGTGACCACCGCGACCTTGCCCTCGATCCTGCCTGTCATGAGTTTCTCTGCCTTCCATTGCGGGTGAGGTGCTGGTCTGAAGGTGCTGGTCTGAAGGTGCTGGCCAGATGCGCTGGTCAGTCGGTGGAGATGAACACGTTCTTGACGTCCGTGAACGCATCAAGCGCATCAGGACCGAGCTCGCGACCGATGCCGGACTGTTTGAAGCCACCGAAAGGCGTCGAATAACGCACGCTGCTGTGCGAGTTCACCGAGAGGTTGCCTGCCTGTATTCCGCGTGAGACTCGCAATGCGCGCCCCACGTCACGGGTCCAGATCGACCCCGACAAGCCGTAGTCGGTGTCATTGGCCTTGGCGATTGCGTCAGCCTCGTCGTCAAAGGGCAACACGGCCACCACCGGGCCGAACACCTCTTCGCGCCAGACCCGCTCCTTGGTGCTGCGCACCAGAACCGCCGTGGCGGGGTACCAGAAGCCGTCTCCCCCGGGAACGTCGCCGCGGAAGGCGACGTCCACGAGTTCAGTCGAGTTCTCGACATAGGAGCGCACCGTTTCACGCTGGCCCGCGCTGATCAGCGGCCCCATCTCGGTTCCCTCCTGTGACGGGTCGTCAACCACCACCGCCTTGACCGCCGACTCGAACAGCTCCATGAACCGATCAAAGACGTTGCGCTGCACCAGAATCCGACTACGTGCGCAGCAGTCCTGCCCTGCGTTGTCGAGGAAGGACATGGGAGCCGCCGCGGCCGCGGCCTCAATATCAGCGTCGTCGAAGATGACGTTGGCGCTCTTGCCGCCGAGCTCGAGAGTGATCCGCTTGACCTGGTCGGCCGCCCCTCGCATGATCCGCTGACCCACTGCCGTTGATCCTGTGAAGCAGATCTTGCGAACCGCGGGATGCGTCACGAACCGCTCGCCGACCACCGACCCCTTGCCTGCGATGACGGTGAACACTCCCTCAGGAAGCCCGGCCTCCAACGCGAGCTCACCGAGCCGGATCGCTGTCAGGGGGGTGAGCTCGGCAGGCTTGAGAACCACGGTGTTGCCGGCAGCCAGGGCAGGGGCGAAACCCCAGCCGGCGATCGGCATCGGGAAGTTCCAGGGAACGATGATGCCAACCGTCCCAAGCGGCTCCTTGAAGGTGACATCCAGGCCGCCGGCGACCGGAATCTGCCTGCCGAACAGCCGCTCAGGGGCAGCCGAGTAGTAGCTGAGGACATCGCGGACGTTGCCCGCCTCCCAGCGCGCGTTGCCGATCGTGTGTCCGGAGTTGCTGACCTCGAGCTGAGCCAGCTCCTCCATATGGGAGTCGACAACCTCGCTGAAACGACGCAGCAAACGGCCGCGATCGGCGGGCACGACCTCGCGCCACGATGCACCTGCGGCGTGCGCGCGGGCAATCGCCTCATCGGTCTGCTCAAGATCCGGCTGGGTGACGGTCCGCACCAGCGCTTCGGTTGCGGGGTTGATGACGTCGTGCTGACCGGCCTGTGCCGGGCTGTTCTGCTGGCTCACAGCCGTTCAAACCCTCTCACTCGTTCCCAGTCGGTCACGGCCGTGTTGAAGGCCTGCAGCTCGACGTCGGCGGCATGCACATAATGCTCCACCACATCCTTGCCAAAAACCTGCTCGGCCACGGCCGACGCAGCGAAGAGGTCCCGTGCCTCCAGCAAGGTGAAGGGAACGCGTGGTTTGTCGGATGCATAAGCATTGCCGACAAAGGCCGGCTCCAGCGGAAGCCTCTCGCGGATGCCGTACACACCACCGGCGAGCATGGCCGAGACGGCCAGATAGGGGTTGACGTCGCCGCCCGGGACCCGGTTCTCGACGCGCAGCCCCGCTCCATGCCCGACCACACGCAGGGCACAGGTGCGGTTGTCATGACCCCATGCGATCGCCGTCGGGGCGAACGAGCCCGGGGCAAAGCGCTTGTAGGAGTTGATGTTTGGCGCATACAGCAAGGTGAACTCGCGCATCGTTGCCATGATGCCGGCCAGGAAGTGCTCGAACATCTCGCTCTGGCCGCCTTCCCTGCTGTCGTCGGCGAAGACGATGGTGCCGTCCTTCCCGCGGAGTGAGAGATGGATGTGGCAGGAGTTGCCCTCGCGCTGGTCATACTTGGCCATGAAGGTCAGCGACTGCCCGTGGGCAGCCGCGATCTCTTTGGCGGCGTTCTTGTAGATGCTGTGGTTGTCGCAGGTGCGGACGACCTCGTCGTACAGGAACGCGATCTCGTGCTGGCCCAGGTTGCACTCCCCCTTGGCGTTCTCGACGATGACGCCTGCCGCGTACATCTGGTTGCGGATGTCGCGGAGCAACGGCTCGACCCTGGTTCCGCCCAGGATCGAGTAGTCGACGTTGTAACGGTTGGCGCCAGTAAGCCCTTGGTAACGCTTGTCCCAGGCATCGTCGAAGGAGTCCTCGAACACGATGAACTCGAGCTCGGTCCCGGCAATTGCCACACAGCCCAGGTCCGCGGCTGCCGACGCCTGCACCTTGAGCACGGAGCGGGGCGCGGGGCGCACCTGACCACTTCCGTCCAGCCAGCGCAGGTCGCACTGCACCGTAGCCGAGTAGGGCTGACCGGGGGTTCTGCGCAGCGTCGACATGTCCATCTCGAACAACATGTCGCCATAACCACGCTCCCAGGAGCTGATGGCGTAACCGTCGACCGTGGCCATATCGACGTCAACAGCCAGCAGGTAGTTGCAACCCTCGACACCATGACCGAGGACATGGTCCAGGAAGTAGCGTCCGTGGTTGCGCTTGCCCTGCAGACGTCCTTGCATGTCGGTGATCGCCGTGATGACGGTGTCGATGGCCCCCGACTCGATCTCGGCTCGCAGTTGCTCGACGGTCAGTGTTGGTGGAGCAGTCATGCAGCTCTCCTCAGGTTTGAAGCTCGTCGTCGTTCAACGTTCGTATCTGTTAGCCAAGCAGTCCTCGCAGCAGCGCCGAGGTCGCATCACAGTGCTCCTCCATCATCGCCCGGGCACCATCTTCGTCTCCCGACAACACGGCAGCGACTATTGCCTTGTGCTGCGCGTTCGAATGGCTGATGTTGGCCGATAGCACCGGGATCGCCGCCAACAGCTCCTGCAGCGCTGCCTGTGCGCGAGTGACCGCTTCGATCAGCATCGGTGACCCGGACAGCGTCGCGATAGCAAGGTGCAGGCGGGAGTCGGCAACCCGGTGCGCGGCGCTGTCAGAGGCCGACGAGACCTCCATCTCGGATGCCGTGAGCCACGCGCGCTGGTCCGCCGACAACGATCGTCCCGCAGCCACGTACGCGGCGCCGGGCTCGACCACCCGGCGGAAGTCCAGGGCATCCGACAGCGCCGCGCCGCGTCGCACTTCGACCCCGGGCCGGCCCACCTGCGTCGATCCCTGGTAGACCACGACGGTGCCACCTCCCCGGCCCCGTCGCGTGGTCACCAGACCCGACTCCCGAAGCGCCGCGATGGCATCACGCAGTGTCATCCGGCTGACGCCGAGGCGCCCGGCGAGCTCACGCTCGGGAGGTAGCTGCTCGCCATACGCGAACACACCCAGACGCACTGCTGTTGCGAGCTGCTCCACCGTGGACTCGAACGCGTTGCCCCCCCTTAACGGCCGCAGGACCGCGTCGGGCAGACGACTCACCGGGCTCACGGCTTCCGCCGTCGTCAAAGGTTGTAGATCTCTTCGATGGCCTTGGTGTCGTGCCCGGGCGGGACGTCCTTCATGAAGTGCTTACGCCCACCGATGAACCAGGAGACAGTGGCGAATGCCAGGACAACCAGGACTGCGACGGGCGCGTAGTTGAAGTTGTCGACCGTGATGGGACTGACCGGAGGGAGCATGAAGAGGATCACGATGAACGTCACCCACCCAATGGCGATCCAACCGATCGGCGCACTCCAGCGGCCCAGGTTCCACACCCCCACCTGGAAGTCGGGGTTGAGCCGCCGCAGCAGCACCGGGGTCACGTAGGCGATGTAGAGCCCGATGACGGCGATCGAGGTGACAGCCAGGTATGCCGTCGTGCTCTTCAGTGCCGGACTCGCCAGGATGAGCGAACACACGGTGCACAGCCAGATGGAGTTCGTTGGCGTTCCGGTGCGCTCGTTGACCTTCGACCACAGCCGCGAGCCGGGCAGCGCCCCGTCGCGGGAGAACGCGTAGGTCATCCGGGAGTTCGCCGTCACCGAGGCCATGCCGCAGAAGTACTGCGCGACGGCACAGATGAAGATGAGGAAGAGACCGGTCGTGTGCCCCGCGGCGTCCACGAAGATCTGCGCGGCCGGAAGCCCGGTCGCTGAGGCCAGCTCGCCCTCGTAGTCCTGGATCGCCGCGGTGACCGCGACGAGCAGGACCCAGCCCGCGATGATCGACACGAGGACCGAGTTCACGATGCCCTTGGGCGCGTTGGTGGAGGCACTGTGCGTCTCCTCGGCAACGTGGGCAGACGCGTCGAACCCCGTGTAGGTGTACTGGGCCATCAGCAGCCCGATGAAGAACACGTAGATGGGGTTGACCCAGCCCCAGTGGTTCTCGTAGTGGAAGAACGTCCACGACAGCGACTGGTGGTTGTCCGGGATCAGCGCAAGGACGCCGACGATGACCGCCACTCCGACGAGGTGCCACCAGGCGCTGATGTTGGAGAGCAGCCTGACCAGGTTGACGCCGAAGGTGTTGAGCAGCCCGTGGGAAAGCAGGATCACGGCGTAGACAGTGAAGGTGTGGCCCGCAGTTGCCTCCCAGCCCCAGGCCAGGTTGGCGAACGCCGTCCAGGTCAGCGCCGCGCCGAAGTCGATCGCCGCGGTCACCGCCACCTCACCGAGGAAGTTGAACCACCCGACGTACCAAGCCCAGACCGGCTTGTTCGTGCGGGCCAGCCTCCCGGCCCAGAAGTACAGCCCGCCCGCCGTCGGGTAGACCGAGCAGATCTCCCCCATCGCCAGTGCCACGCACAGGACGAAGACCCCGACCAGCGGCCAGCCGAGCGAGATCGCGATCGGGCCGCCGGAGTTCATCGCGATGCCATAGCTCGTGATGCAGCCGGCCAGCACCGAGATGATCGAGAACGAGACGGCGAAGTTGGAGAACCCGCTCATCCCGCGATGGAGCTCTTGCTTGTACCCGAGCTCGGCAAGTCTGGTCGCATCCTCGTCGACTGCTGGGGCGGGTGGGAGAACGCTCATGCTTCACCTCATCTACGTCGTTCGGCAGACCATTAGCCGCCGAGAACAGTGGTGAAGTGATTAAAGTCACACAAGATGCTCCCCGTCAATGGTCTGCTCATAGACCATTGGATCTTCTTCGGGCGAGCCCTAGACGAGGCGGGTGAGCCAGCCGCGCCGGTCCGGCGAACGGCCGTACTGCAGGTCGAGCAAGGTATGACGGATCGTGCTGGTCATCGTCCCCACGCCTTCGTCGACGCTGTGATCTCCGATGACGACCTCGCCGCCCTGCCATGCCAGCCTGCCGACCGGCGTCACCACTGCAGCTGTCCCGCAGGCGAACACCTCGGTGATCTCGCCGCTCGCAGCGCCATCGCGCCACTCGTCGATGGAGATACGGCGTTCGTCAACCTTGTGCCCGAGATCGCCGGCAAGCTCGATGATCGAGGAGCGCGTCACGCCCTCGAGGATCGTCCCGGTGAGCTCGGGGGTGACGATGGTGCCGTCGGCCTGGACGAAGAAGAGGTTCATCCCGCCGAGCTCCTCGACCCACTTGTGCTCGACTGCATCGAGAAACGCGACCTGGTCGCAACCATTGCCCTTGGCCTGCACCTGTGCAGCCAGGCTGGCGGCGTAGTTGCCCCCGCACTTGGCCGCTCCGGTGCCACCCGGGGCCGCGCGCGTGTAGTCGGTGGACAACCAGATGGAAACAGGCCTCAACCCGCCAGTGAAGTAGGGGCCGGCCGGCGAGGCGATGACGCAGTAGGTCACCTCAGCCGAGGGGCGCACTCCCAGGAACGGCTCAGAGGCGAACATGAACGGGCGCAGATACAGGCTCGTCTCCTCGGCATCACCCGGGGGAACCCACTTCTCGTCCGTCGCAACCAGCGCGCGGAGCGACTCGATGAAGTCCGCCTCTGACAGCTCCGGGAGGGCCAGTCGCCTTGCGCTGCGGGCGAATCGCGCGGCGTTGACCTCCGGGCGGAAGGTCCAGACCGAACCGTCAAGGTGTCGGTAGGCCTTCATGCCCTCGAAGATCTCCTGGCCGTAGTGCAACACCGCCGCGGACGGGTCGAGCGACAACGGCCCGCGGGCGGTGACCTTGGCGTCATGCCAACCCTGACCGGAGGTCCAGGTCGCCAGAACCATGTGGTCGGTGAAGGCCTTGCCGAACCCCGGGTCGACCAGTTGGGCTTCGCGCTGATCGTCCGGCAGCGCGTCAGAACGCGGCTCGACGGTAAATGAGAGTGCTGCCGGTGACATAGGTCCTCCAAGGACATGCGTGGTATCTCCCTCGAAGGCTACCGGGGCCCGTCGCGTCGCTCTCAGCGACCGTAGACGCTCGCTCAGCCGATGAGGTCGGCGATGGCGTCGCCGACCTGTGACGTCGAGCGGATCGCGGTCCCCCGAGTGCCCAGGTCCGAAGCGACGGCCTGCTCGACCCTGCGCGCATCCTCCGTGCGTCCTATGTGCTCAAGCAACATTGCCACGGACAGAATCGCAGCCGTCGGGTCGGCCTTGCCCTGGCCCGCGATGTCGGGCGCCGAACCGTGAACCGGCTCGAACATGCTCGGGGACGTGCGTTCTGGGTTGATGTTGCCGCTGGCAGCCAGGCCGATGCCACCTGAGATCGCCGCCGCGATGTCGGTCACGATGTCGCCGAAGAGGTTGTCCGTCACGATCACATCGAAGCGACCGGGGTCGGTCACCATGAAGATCGTGGCCGCGTCCACGTGCTGGTAAGCCGTTGCCACCTCAGGAAACTCGGCACCCACCTCGTCGAAGGTCCGGCGCCAGAGGTCACCTGCGTTCACCAGGACGTTGTGCTTGTGGACGAGGGTCAGATGCTTGCGGGCCCGAGCCTGGGCTCGGGCGAAGGCGTCGCGCACGACACGCTCCACGCCATAGCGGGTGTTGACGCTGACCTCTGTGGCGATCTCTGCCGGTGAGCCCACGCGCATGGCACCGCCGTTGCCGACGTACGGACCCTCTGTGCCCTCGCGGACGACGACGAAGTCGATGCCGTTCGGTGCAACCCTCTCGACCGCCAGCGGGCTCTGCACACCCGGATAGAGCCGGACAGGGCGCAGGTTGACGTAATGGTCGAGGGCAAACCGCAGCTTGAGCAGCAGCCCACGCTCAAGCACACCGCTCGGAACGCTCGGGTCTCCGACAGCGCCGAGCAGGATCGCGTCGTGTCCGCGGATCTCCTGCAGCACCGAGTCGGGCAAGGTCTCGCCGGTGGCGAGCCAGCGGCGAGCGCCCAGGTCGTACTCGGTGGTGCTGACCTTGAGGGGCCCGACATCCTTGACAGCCTGGATCGAGCAGACCGCGGAGAGAACCTTGAGGCCCTCGGCCACCACCTCAGGGCCGATGCCATCGCCCCCGACGACCGCGATGTCTATCGAGTCAGCTCCGTGCGAGTCAGCCATGATGCTCAGCGTAGGGAGTCGTCTTGCGATCTGGATTCCCTGTCTCACCTGACGAACGGCGCCGGGGTGACCCCCGACACCGTTCGTTTGCCGCCGATGCAGCTCACTCGTCCGCGTGACCTTGGTCCCGCAGGTCCATGGACTCCTGCAGCGCGCGTCGGGCATCTAGCTGTTCTTCGCTCATATGATTCACGTCCTTTGCCCAAAAGGGCTCTCGCTCAAGAGTGTCGGGGCATTCGACGGCATCGGAGCCCTGCCAGTCGGCCGGTCAGGAGCAGATGCGGGGTCTCCGCGATGCGGCGCTGACTCAGAGAAACCTGCTGCGACGGGGAATGATGATCCCGCGCCGTTGCACGAATCAGAGAATATGTGGCCGTCCCCATCCTTGGGACGGCTTTCTCAGCAACTGAGACGCACCACACAGTCCGCCGCGGCCGCGCAGATCGACCTCAGCTGTCGATCGAGCTCATGTCTGGTGGGCTCAACCGTCGAGGTCGACGACCTTGACGCTGGTCGCGTCGATCTCCTGGGAGAGCTCGCTCAGCACTGCGGCCGGGATTTCCGAGTCGACGGTGAGAACGACCAACGCATGTCCGCCCGCCGCGTCGCGCGCCACCTGCATGCCGCCGATATTGATACCGGCATCTCCGAGCACGCGGCCGAGGCTGCCCACCACACCCGGGCGGTCAGCATAGGTGTAGAAGACCATGTGCTCGGAGATGGGGACCTCGAGGTCGAACTGGTTCACCCCGACAACCTTCTCGATCATCCTGGGGCCGGTCAGCGTGCCGGCGACGCTGATGACGCTTCCGTCAGCAAGGGTTCCGCGCAGGATCGTCACGTTGCGGAAGTCCGGGCTGTTCGGATCGGTCAGCAGACGCACCTCACACCCCCGCTCCTGGGCCAGCAGCGGGGCGTTGACGTAGGACACCGACTGCTCAACCACGCCCTGGAAGAGACCCTTGAGAGCGGCCAGCTTCCAGACGCTGACGTCGTGCTGGGTGATCTCGCCCCTGACATCGATGTCCAGCTGCGCCGGGACCGACCCCGCAAGCGCGGTGAAGATGCGACCGAGCTTCTCCACCAGCGCGATTCCGGGACGAACCTCCTCGGCGATAACACCGCCGGAGACGTTGACAGCGTCGGGCACCAGCTCACCGGCCAGTGCCAGCCGGACCGACTTGGCCACCGCGACTCCGGCCTTCTCCTGGGCCTCTTCGGTCGATGCGCCGAGGTGGGGAGTCACGACGACCGACTCGAACTCGAACAGCGGCGACTCGGTGCACGGCTCCTGGGCCCAGACGTCGATCCCGGCGCCGGCGACGCGGCCTTCCCTGAGCGCGTCGGCCAGAGCCTGCTCGTCCACGATGCCGCCCCGGGCCGCGTTGATGATGCGCACGGTGGGCTTGACGAGCTTCAGGGCCTCTTCGCCGATGAGCCCCACGGTCTCAGGCGTCTTGGGCAGGTGGACGGTGATGAAGTCACTCTCGCGCAGCAGGTCGTCCAGTGGGACGAGCCTGACGCCGAGCTGTCCGGCGCGCGCCTGGGACAGGTAGGGGTCATAGGCGATGAGCTTCACCCCGAAGCCGGTCAGCCGCTCAGCGGTCAGAGCACCGATCCGGCCGAGTCCGACGACTCCGACGGTCTTGTCGAACAGCTCGACGCCGCCGTACTGGCTGCGCTTCCACTTGCCGGCCTTGAGAGCCTGGCTGGCGGGCACGATATTGCGAGCCGTGGCCAGCAACAGGCCGATTGCCAGCTCGGATGCAGAGGTGATGTTGGAGGTTGGCGCATTCACGACCATGACGCCGGCAATCGTCGCCGCCTTGACGTCCACGTTGTCCAGACCGACACCGGCACGGGCCACGACCTTGAGCCGTCTGGCGGCAGCAAGCGCCTCCTGGTCGATGTTGGTGGCGGAACGAATCAACACCGCATCGACGTCGACCAGGGCTGCCAGCAGCTCGTCGCGGTTGGCGCCATCGCAATGCCGAATCTCGAAATCGGGGCCGAGGGCATCGACGGTCGCGGGAGAGAGCTCTTCGGCAATCAAGACAATCGACTTGGTGGCAGTCAAGACAATGGACTTGGTGGCAGTCAAGCCAACGGGCTGGGTCACTGGGCCTGTCCTTCACAGCTGGAGGGAGTCGGCCAGTCCATGGGTGCGGCCGGCCGGTGCGAGCAGATTCCTCGGCACCGCGTTGTGCCCGGCCTCCAGTTTAGGGCGCACCAGCCTGACTGGCTGGCCGCAGCCCGCCATATGGACCTCTCGAGAGTCAGCGAGCGGCGGATCCCTCCACGTAGTCGGTGTCGGAAGTCTTGATCCAGCTCATCAGGCCACGCAGCTCGCGCCCGGTCGCCTCGATCGGGTGAGCCGCGCCTTTGGCACGCAGTTCCGTGAACTCGGGCGCGCCAGCGTCCTGGTCGGCGATGAAACGCTCCGCGAAGGCGCCGCTCTTGATGTCCGCGAGGACCGCCTTCATGTTCTCCTTGACCCGCTCGTCGATCACGCGCGGACCCGACACGTAGTCGCCGTACTCTGCCGTGTCGGAGACCGACCAGCGCTGCTTGGCGATGCCGCCTTCGACCATGAGGTCAACGATCAGCTTGAGCTCGTGCAGACACTCGAAGTAGGCAACCTCGGGCTGGTAGCCGGCCTCAACCAGGGTCTCGTAGCCGTACATCACCAGCTGCGACGCGCCACCGCACAGGACCGCCTGCTCGCCGAACAGGTCGGTCTCGGTCTCTTCGGTGAAGGTTGTCCTGATGCCGCCCGCCCGCAGCCCGCCAATCGCCCGCGCGTAGGACTTGGCCAGCTCCCAGGCCTTGCCCGTCTCGTCCTTCTCGACGGCGACCAGCACCGGTACGCCGCGGCCGTCGACGTACTCGCGCCGGACCAGGTGACCAGGTCCCTTGGGCGCCACCATGGCGACGTCGACGCCGGACGGCGCCTGGATGTAGCCGAAGCGGATGTTGAAGCCGTGGGCAAAGAAGAGCGCAGCACCCGGCTTGAGGTTCGGAAGGATCGACTCTGCATAGACCTTTCGCTGGACCTGATCAGGGGTCAGGATCATGACGAGATCGGAGTCCCGGACCGCCTCGGCCACCGAGAGGACCGTCAGGCCCTCGTCCAGCGCCTTCGCCCTGGACGTGCTGCCCTCGGCCAGGCCAACCCGGACGTCCACGCCGGAGTCGCGCAGGTTCAGCGCGTGGGCGTGACCCTGACTGCCGTATCCGATGACAGCGACCTTGCGTCCCTGGATCACTGACAGATCTGCGTCGTCGTCATAGAACATTTCAGCCACGGCGGGCTCCTTCGGCTAGTAGTTGCGGTGAGGTGAATGAGGTGAGGTTGCACGAATCATGGTGCGATAACTGGCTTCCGTGGACAACTTCTGTGGACAGCGCAGGTCGTATGCCGTGCCACGCGGTCCGCTCTCAGGCCGACCGAAGTGACCGGTCGGTGATCGAGCGGCCACCACGACCGATGGCGACCATGCCGGAGTGCACCAGCTCCTTGATGCCGAACGGCTCCAGGATCCGCAGGAGCGCCTCGAGCTTGTCGCTGTCGCCCGTTGCCTCGATGGTCACGGCGTCTGTCGCGACGTCGATGACCTTGGCCCGGAACAGCTGGGCGGTCTCGAGGATGTGCGAGCGAGTCTGCAGGTCAGCTCGTACCTTGACCATGAGGATGGCCCGCTGGACCGATGTGGTGCGCTCGAGCTCGACCACCTTGAGCACCTCGACCAGCTTGTTGAGCTGCTTGGTGACCTGCTC